>DATJEM010000079.1:0-2233 GCA_035496615.1 Leptolyngbya sp. | reverse complement strand
GAGGACTTGCTCAATCTGGAGACGACAAAATGATTGGAGCGCAGACTCAGCCGATCGCACTGCAATCGACTCAGGCGCAAGGGGAACGATCGCAGGACGAGGCACAAAATGGAAAACAGCCGGGGAAACAACAGCTTGCATAAAACACCACACGCATCCAGAGAGACAGAGACACACCTAAAAACGCCGCAGAAGCCGTAGGTCAGGCATAATTTAAGCACATCCATAAAAAAACATACTTTTGCCAACTTGGGAGACCGAAAGATCCGCAAACTTCCCCAAAACTAAATTTAGTATCTCAGTAATTTCTCGGAGGAATGTGAATTTTTTAGCACTTATTTTATAGAGATTTGATTTCGGCAAAGGATTTTTTCGATCGTTGAAGTCGATTTGCTTCAGTTCAAGGTCGGGAAACCCGCCCTCGCAAAACGGCAAGCCTCACTTTAGAAAGTAGAGACGTAACGCGCGATCGTAGCGCACAATAAAGAGCATTCCATTTTCTAAGAACCTCAAACAAAGCTTATGGCAACCATCTTAGAACAGGGCAATATCTCGATTCATACCGAGAATATTTTCCCAATCATCAAAAAGTGGCTTTACTCAGATCACGAGATTTTCCTGCGGGAACTGGTTTCCAATGCAGTTGATGCGCTTCAGAAACTCAGCATGGTTTCTCGCTCTGGCGACTTTTCCGGGGAGTTGGGCGAATCTGAAATTGTGATTACGATCGACAAAGCCAACCAAACGCTCTCGATTTCGGATACCGGAATTGGCATGACCGCGGACGAGGTGAAGAAATATATTAATCAGGTGGCGTTTTCGAGCGCGGAAGAGTTTGTTGAGAAGTACAAAGCCAGCGGCGATCAGCAAATCATTGGACACTTTGGGCTAGGCTTCTATTCGTCGTTCATGGTGGCAAAAGAGGTTGAGATTGATACGCTGTCCTATAAAGAAGGCGCACAAGCTGTCAATTGGGTCTGTGATGGCTCAACCGAATTTAAGCTATCAGACTCCCAAAAAACCACACGAGGCACAACGGTTAAGCTAACGCTGCAAGATGAAGAATTAGAGTATTTGGAACCGTACCGCATTCGCCAGTTAGTCAAAACCTACTGCGATTTTCTACCGTTTCCGATCAAGTTAGAAACGTTGGCAGCCGAGGGACAAGAGGCAACTGCACCAGAGCAAATCAATCGCCAGAAAGCGCCCTGGAAAGAATCGCCAAGCAATCTAACCAAAGAAGACTATCTAGAGTTCTACCGCTATCTTTATCCGTTCCAAGAAGATCCGCTACTTTGGGTGCATTTGAACACTGACTATCCGTTTGTTGTCAACGGGATTCTCTATTTTCCTAAGCTCAAACCCGATGTCGATGTCACGAAGGGACAAATCAAACTCTTCTGTAATCAAGTGTTTGTCAGCGACAACTGTGAAGAAGTTGTTCCTAGATTTTTGTTGCCATTGCAGGGTGTGATTGATAGTGTGGACATTCCGCTGAATGTCTCGCGGAGCTTCTTACAAAGCGATCGTACAGTTCGTCGGATTGCGGATTACATTGCGAAGAAAGTAGGCGATCGCTTAAAAGAACTCTATCGCGACGATCGAGAAGCTTATATTCGCAGTTGGCAAGATTTGGGCACGTTTGTTAAATTCGGTTCGCTCAACGATGATAAGTTCAAGAAGCAAGTTGAGGAGATTCTGATCTATCGCACGACTGCTGATGCGATCAACCAGCCGAAAGTCGAAGTTCAAACCTCAGAAGGAGATGTTTGGCAAGATGCGGGGACAAGCAATACGATCGACGGTAAGACTTACACGACTTTGCAAGAGTATCTAGAGCGCAACAAAGAACGCCACGAAAATCGAGTGTTTTATTGCACCGATGAAGTGACACAAGCGACCTATGTGCAGTTGCACACCAGTCAGGGCTTAGAAGTTCTATTCATGGATTCGTTCATTGATAGTCACTTTGTTAGCTTCTTGGAGCGAGAATACTCACACATTAAGTTCTCTCGCGTCGATTCTGAGCTTGATGATACTTTGATCGACAAGGATAAAGCTGAGATTGTTGATCCTAGCACCAACCAAACCCGTGGAGAACAGATTAAAGAACTGTTCCAAAAATCATTAGGTAAGCCGAAGCTGATTGTCCGAACTGAAGCGCTCAAAGGTGATGCGGCGGCTCCTCCGGCGATGGTACTGTTGCCCGAACAGCTTCGCAGAATGCAAGAAA
>DATJEM010000078.1:0-4776 GCA_035496615.1 Leptolyngbya sp. | reverse complement strand
AAGTGGTGGCGTTGATTGCAGATTGAATGATGGATCGATCCAACTCACTGAAGTTCGTTGACCAATGAGCATTGATGTAGTTCAGCAATCGATCAATCGTTGCTCTCTCGCTCACGCCTGTCGATCGCTGTCGAGCTGTATGCGGCGGTGAGGGTGCTTCAAACACTTGCACCATATCGTGAGCAACCACGCAAAGATTTAATAGAAGTTCCATTCGCTCGATCGACTCACTCGCGAGATCCGATCGAATCGCTGCAAAAATCAATCGAGAGCGGCGTTGAACCTGAGCAATATGATCGTGTGTGTGATAGTAAAGCTGATGCCGCTGAATTTGTCGATCGAACTCTCGGATTGCAAAAGCTTGAATGTCTCCAATGCAATTTGCGATCTGTGAATTAAAAGGCTGAAGGTTTCGACTCATTGAGGCGAAAATAATAGGGTAAACCAATTTTAATGGATTGTTGATCAGAAGAAGCATCAATTCAGTTTATTGCAATCTTAAGCGTTACCAAATCGATAGCCTTTTCCGTACACGGTTGTAATCAGCGGCGTTTCTCCTTTGGCTTCAATCTTGCGCCGGAGTAATCGAATCTGTGCAACCAGAGCATTACTGGTCGGTTGCTCATTCTCGCTCCAAAGATGCTGTGAAATCTGTTCGCGGGTCAGAAGCTGATTCGGTTGGCGCATCAAATACGCTAAGAGTTGACTTTCTTTGTCTGAAAGCTCGATCGTTCTGCCCTTTCGATGTGCAACCTGATTTTGCAAATCTAACTCTAAGTCATCTACCCGCAGTCGAGCGGCTACGACAGGTTCGATCGTGGTCGGTCGTCGCAACAATGCTCGCACCCGCGCTAGTAGTTCCCGTAGCTCAAACGGCTTGACAATATAATCATCCGCCCCTGCATCCAAGCCTTCAACCCGATCGTCGATCGTATCTTTTGCCGTAAGGAACAAAACGGGGGTCGTATCTCCCCGCGATCGCAAGCTTTGACAGATCTCTAAGCCCGATTTTCCCGGCAGCATCCAATCGAGAATGAACAAATCATACTGGCTTTGGGCGGCGAGTTGCAGTCCGCGATCGCCATCATACGAGACATTCACTTCATAGCCTTCACGAGTCAGCAGCAAGCTCAACGGATTCGCCATTTCGACTTCATCATCAACCAACAGAATTTTCATACAACGCAGTCTTAAGAAACGCAGATGGATCAATTCCTACTTAATCCATCATCCTAAGAGAAAAACCGAGCAATCCGGATCTAATATAGAGATTCTGCCATTCCTTTACAGATTTTTGTTTATGCTGACGGTTGCATTGCCCAAAGGCGCACTCCTCAAAGATAGTATTCGACTGCTGAATGCGATCGGGCTAGATTTTAGCGCGTTTCTCGAATCCGGCAACCGACAACTGCAAATTACTGATCCCACGGGTCGGGCTAAAGCCTTGTTGGTGAGAAATTCTGATGTTCCGGTTTACGTCGAATATGGACAGGCACAGCTTGGAATTGTTGGCTATGACGTGCTGAAAGAAAAAGCGCCCAATGTTGCCCACTTGATTGATCTTGGGTTTGGCAAATGTCGGATGTCGGTCGCGGTGAAGGCTTCTAGTGCGTATCGATCGTCGTTGGAACTGCCGCTGCATGGTCGAGTCGCTTCTAAATTTGTTCACTGTGCCCGCGAGTATTTTGAAACTTTAGATCTTCCGGTTGAGATTGTGCCGCTGTATGGCTCGGTAGAATTAGGTCCGATCACCGGAATGTCAGAAGCGATCGTCGATTTGGTCGCTACCGGAAACACGCTCCGAGAAAACGGCTTGATCGAAATTGATGTGCTATTCCACAGTACGGCTCGCTTGATTGCTCATCCGTTAAGCTATCGACTCGATACCGATAGTATCAATCACCACATTCAAAACATTCGCACTCAAATTACTGCCGCTGTATGATTTCTTCTCGTCGCCCAAAACAGACAGATTGGCGTTTGTTTCTCAGTCTCGCGCCTTATGCTCGTCGCAATATACGATTGTTAGTGCTGTCGATGGTGTTTCTTGTGCCTTCTGCGATCGCTACTACCATTCAGCCAATTCTAATCGGCAAAGCCGTTTCCTTACTGAAGCAGGAACCTTCAGCGTTTGATGTTCCGTTTGGGTTTTTGCGAAGTTTATCGCTTGCAGATGGACTGAATGCGTTAACGCTATTATTGCTAACCACAGTTGTTTTGCGGCTAATCTTTGATTCTTCTCAAGGCTTTTTAGTTCAAAATGTGGGGCAGCGCATTACTGCAAATATTCGTACCGATTTGTTTCATCACGTCACTTCGTTAGCGGTAAGATTCTTCGATCGAACGCCCGTGGGTAAGCTAATCACCCGAATTACTAGCGATGTTGAAGCCTTGGGAGAAGTCTTTTCAACCGGTGCGATCGGGGTCATTGGCGATTTGCTAACGATGTTGACGATCGCGGTGACAATGTTTTTTATTCAGTGGCAACTCGCACTACTGTTGATTTTGATGTTGTTTCCCGTCACAGGGTTGATTGTTTATTTTCAGCAGCAGTACCGTAAAGCGAACTATCGAGCGCGGGAAGAACTTTCCGAACTCAACTCAATGCTGCAAGAAAACATTACTGGAATTGGGGTAGTCCAACTGTTTCGCCGGGAGCGGTTTAACAGCGAACTCTATCGCACCGTCAACAATCGATACATCAAAGAAGTCGATCGCACTATCTTTTTCGATTCGTCAGTTTCCGCGACATTGGAATGGGTTTCGCTGATCGCGATCGCGGGTGTGCTGGGTGTCGGCGGCTGGCTGGTGACGGGCGGAAATCTAAATTTTGGGATTCTTTCGACCTTTATTTTGTATGCCCAACGGCTGTTTGATCCGCTGCGCCAGTTTGCCGAAAAATTTACCGCCATTCAAGCTGGATTTACCGCAGTCGAGCGCGTGTCTGAGATATTGAATGAACCGATCGAGATTCGTGACCCTGCACACGGACAGATTCCCCCTTCTTCCAAAGCAGGCGAAATTCGCTTTGAGAATGTTTCGTTTGCCTACAAGCCCGATGAGTTTGTGCTACAAAATCTCGATTTCACGATTCGCCCCGGTGAACAAGTTGCCTTGGTCGGACCGACCGGAGCGGGAAAAAGTTCGATTATTCGCTTGCTTAGTCGTCTGTATGAACCGACCAAAGGCAGAATTTTGCTAGATGGTGTAGACATTCGAGACCTGCCCCAAGCTGAATTGCGTCGCCGAATGGCAATCATCTTACAAGATGGCTTCCTGTTCGCGGGTGATGTCAAAAGCAACATTACTTTGGGAGAGTCTTACAGTTTTGAACAAGTGCAGTTGGCAGCAGAGCAAACGAATGTCGATCGCTTAATCGAACAGTTGCCCCAAGGCTACAATACGATGCTGCGCGAGCGTGGAACTAACTTATCCGGAGGACAAAAGCAGCTACTCGCCTTTGCTCGTGCTGCGATTCGCGATCCGAAAATCTTAGTTCTTGATGAAGCCACCGCCAGCTTAGATGTTGGAACTGAAGCATTGATTCAAGATGCTTTAGAGCGATTGTTAGTGAATCGAACGGCAATTATCATCGCTCACCGACTTTCGACGATTCGCAATGTCGATCGTATCTTAGTGCTAAAACGGGGTCATCTAGTCGAGTCGGGAACACACGACGAGCTTCTGAGCTTAGGCGGGCTGTATGCAAGCCTATATCACTTACAAATGTTGGAAAGCTAACGATCGCTTCCGGTAGAGGCGCAAATCTCTGCCAGAAGCCATTGGAGTTTATCGAATATTCCGCACGAGAAAATCAGGCTGTCCGCAGCTTTTCTGCGATCGACGCAGCACTTCCTCGCCGCAAATTCCTGGCTTTCCCTCCTTTGTGTAGCACACCAGCACTTCTTGCAGGAACCGTCCTGAACCAGAGCAACTGGGAGCAATACTATTAAAACTCATGCCCGGATTGGCGTTGACAAACTCTTGCTTAAAATTTGCTGGAGTCACGCGAACGGGTCGATTGGGACGTACATATCGATCGGGAATTTTCACCCGATCTTTCAGCGCTTGTGACAACTGATGATACTGCAATTGAGAGAGTCCCGCACAAGTGCCATGCTTTTCCCACTCGTGCCTCAATAGCGTTGAACTGGGATAGAGATCGGGGAACTGCTGCTGCATTTTTGGATCAAATGCTTCGGTCGTGCAGTTTTGGGGATAGCCTCGATCGGACTGGGGCCAAAGTCCATGCAGCACAAACCCTAAGCCTCTATTGCTATCACATTGCTGCGGATCATTTTTACCTTTTGCTGCACAGTAGTCCGGCGACCAAGAAAGCGCCAGCACATAGTAGTTAAATCTACCTGCAACATTTTGAGTGATCTGAGCAGGCTTTGGGCGCGAAGCTGGGCGGCGCGCTGCTGAAACGGTTGTAAAAGCCAGAATTCCAGCTAGTATAAGGGCAAAAAGAACTGCCTGCCTAAACATCGTCTTGAACACAAAAATCTCCTCTAGCGTGGCTCACAATCGATACACCATCTTAGAGGTGAGTTCGGTCAAAGAAAAGATATTTTGGATCGATTCATCTGACTGATAAAAGGGTGCAATTCACTTGCACCCCAGAGAAGAGAGTTACAGTGCCGTCAGCACCTGAGTCAACTCATCTGAGAGATCAGCAGATGCAATTCTTGAATGCTTGAACAAAACGCCTGCCAGAAAATAGATGTTTTGCGAATAGAACGCTTGACGCTTTTCGCGCAGCTTTGCGATCCAGTT
>DATJEM010000077.1:0-8733 GCA_035496615.1 Leptolyngbya sp. | reverse complement strand
TCCGCTTGCTGCCGTAGTTCACTCAGCACTCCATAGCCGTCTAATTCGGGCATCACGACTTCGCAGATCACCAGGCTGGGAAGCGTCTCTTTTGCCAACTGCAATCCTCTAAGACTGCTGCTCGTCGTCAGCGCTTGATAGCTTTGTAACTCTAAGATTTCTTCAATATTCTCTAAAATCTCTGGATCGTCTTCGATCACCAAAACGCTGTTCATCGACCACTCCAAGGTTGGGTTCACTGGTTAAGTTGTACAGTAATGCCATCACTACCCTGGTAGATCGTCACCCCTAGCTCTCTCAATCGAATTGCTGATCAACTCAATCTTGATACCGTACATCTTACACAAGAACACCAGAGATTTCAGTCGGTTTCGGTCGTTTGTTTATCGATTTCTTGAAGAAAATAAGAGCGATCACGGAGAAAACATCGCAAAGGATCAATTTTGGCTCTCCGTCGTCGAGCAAACACTGAGTTCAGGCGAACTAGTCTTTTTGATGAAAGCTCTTCATTGAGTGAGGCATGACTTAAAGAGTTTTCTGTACCAGTTTGCTCTCGATCGTTCAGTAAACCTCAATTAGAAATAAACGAGCCGAACAACTCAGAGTGAATCGTTCGGCTTTGATTAAAATTTAGCGGATAGCTTACCGCAATGATTCAGATCAATCAATGATAGTCGCTTGATCAATGATCCCGCTATCCAGCCCGCATTGATGTGATCAGGCTACGAACGGACGAGTAAAGCACCGATCGCATTTTCACGCCTTGCTGATGGTTGAGATACCGCTCTGCCAGCACGATCGAACACATAACCTCAATGACGCTTAGAACTGCGCCAAGGGCTTGAAGAAAGTGCAAGTTCAGCGCGATCGCGATCGTCACTAGAATGTAAGCAGTCGCCACTTGTGCATGACTCCACCCCGATTGTTGAAGTCGTTGATAGAGGTGAGTCCGATGCGGCTTGAAGATGTTCTCTTTGCGAATTGAGCGGCGAATCAGCGTGTAAATTGCATCCGCAGTGAGCGGCAAAGTAATCGCTAACGATGACCAAGCTTGGATTGGATCATTCGATTGATTTAGGAGCGCGATCGCCACGGTTGCGCCCAGTACTGTACTGCCCACATCGCCCATAAAGATCTTTGCAGGCGACCAGTTCCACCACAAAAAGCCTAACAATGCGACCACTAACAATAAGAGAATTGGCTGATTGATCGCGATCGCCAAATAAGTCAACTGGACGGCAGAGACCCCCGCAACCAGTCCATCTAGCCCATCCATAAAGTTATAGAAATTGATCAGCGCAGTCATGCCAATTAGGGTTAGAACCATTGCGATCGCGATTCCAATTGCTCCAAACTGAGACAGCCACGGTTGAGGAAATGCGCCAAAAGCAACGATCGCAATCCCGGCGGCGCTCAACTGTACAAGATAGCGAATCCGGGCAGGAACATCCCCCCGATCGTCAAAGATACCCACAACAATTAAAGGAATGAGGGCTGCCCAAATCGCAAGCAATTCACGGGAGCGTTGCCAATCTAAGCTCACTATCACTGCACTCGTCAGCGCAAATGCGATCACGAATCCAAGACCACCACCTCTAGGAGTAGGCTGTGTATGTGAACTGCGATCGTTGGGAATATCCAACAGAAAGCGGCTGAGATACTGTTTGATTGCGGCAACCAATACAAAGCTCAGGGAACCACTCGCTAATAAAAGACTGAGAGATATATTCATAACTGAAGACACTGAAATTCGCTCTAGTCGGTGAGTGCGAAACCTCCAATTTGACTTTGAACTTCGACCAATCAATGAGTATTTTGAAACCATCTCGCGGTGTGATCCAGACCTTGTTGAAGGCTAAACGGAGGCTGCCAATCGAGAGTTTGGCGGATTTTCGCGCTGTCGATCGTCAGTGAACCAAGCAAACGATCAAGAGTTGCCGTTTTACCAAAGATCCGGGCGAGCATAGTTAGTAATACGGGAGAAATCGAGACCAACCGGACAGGTTGACTCAAAGATAGAGCTAGATTTCGGATTAGTTCTGGCGTAGAAACATCTGCATTATCACTAATGAGAAATGTTTGACCTGCGGCGCTTGGATGAGTTGCACAAGTAACGATCGCATCAACCAAATTTCCAACATAGACAAGACTGCGCTGATTCTGAACGGCTCCTAACGGTAAAGGAACGCCTTTCTGAGCCAGTTTGAGCAAGTTGAGGAAATTTGCTCGCACTCCCGCACCATACACCAGGGGTGGACGTAAGATCACGACTTCCAAACCAGTCGCGGCGGCGATCGCGCTCAATTCGCCTTCTGCTTCCCACTTGCTGATGCCATAAGGATCAGTCGGCTGAGGTTGGCTCAATTCGGTGTAAGGTTCAGAGTGTCCATCGCCATTCACTTTGATCGAACTCAAATAGATAAATCGCTTGACACCTGAAGTAGAAGCTGCGATCGCTAAAGCTTTCGTCGCTTCGGTGTTGACTGCACGAAACTCACTTAAGGGATCAGTCGCGCTATCTTGCATCTGATGTACCCGCGCTGCGAGATGAATCACCACATCAATTTGAAAGAGAATCTCGTGAGTCGTCAGATCCGCGATCGACAACACCAGGATCGGGTTTACCGACGGCGGTAACTGAGCATTTGGCGTGCGAATTACACCATAAACCGTATGCTCAGAGCCTTCTAAAAGCTGACAAAGCGCCAAGCCAACAAAGCCAGTTGCGCCAGTAATTAGGAAATTCATGCGGGACGCGCCACCAGTTGAAAGACTTTGACAAAATACTTTGAAAGCACTTTAGTCATATTGGTTGGAATGCCGTTTTCTAAGCATCCCCGAACAATTTCACGGTTGAGAATCCAGTTGCTAGATAAGTTTGCGGTGCTAGTTCCTCCAAGCCGCATCTTGACAAGGACTTGCGGAAGATAGTGATAGCTGATTCGATGAATTGCTAAGATCCGGATTTATAGTTCATAGTCTGCGGCAATTTTATAGTCTGTTTTGAAAAAACCATAGCGATCGAATGCCCACCGCTTCACGACAAACGTTGGATGAGCAGGCATCCAGCCATAAGCAAACTTGTCGGGATGAAAGTTCGCGGAACTGTAATAGCGCACAACCTTATCCAAATCATTGTGCTTGACATAGACCAAATCAGCAAACACTGCATCCACTTGATGCTGTTTGAACTGTTCAACGATCGTTGAAATAACCTGCGAATCAATGTAAAAATCATCTGCATTTAAGACAGCAACCACATCGCCAGTGGCGAGTTTAATGCCCTTGTTCATCGCATCGTACATTCCGAGATCGGGTTCAGAGACAAATCGAGCAATGCGATCGCCGTAAGCCTTCACAATCTCAGCGGTGTTGTCACTCGATTTCCCATCAATAATGATGTGTTCGATCTGAGAATAGTCTTGAGCGAGAACAGATTCGATCGTGTCTCGAATCGTTGCGCCTGCATTATAAGCAACAGTAATGATAGAGACTTTCATACGTTAATAGCTTGAGGAGAGGGGTCTTTGAATGTGCGAGGTTTGATCGCAACGGCTGGGTTTCCGGCATAGATTGTCCAGGGAGAGAGCGATCGCACCGCAACGCTACCCAAGCTCAACACTGCACCTTCGCCAATTTCCACGCCAGGCGCGATCGACGATCGTGCAGCGATCCAGCTTGCAGATTGAACCACGATCGCAGCAACGTTTAGATCAAAGGTTGGTAAAGTCCAATCGTGATTTCCAGTGCAGAAATAGACCGATTGGGACACACAAATGTGATCACCAAGACTAATGGGCGCTAGATTGTCGAACCAAACATCTTCACCGATCCAACAGTAGTCTCCGATCGTCAGTCGCCACGGAAACTTAACGCGCACTCCGGGCTTAATTCGTACTCCTTGCCCGATCGATGCTCCAAACGATCGTAGTATCCAGACTTTGAGGCTGGAAATCGGCAGCAGGCGGCTTCTGACGATCGAATCACCGACAAAAAACCAAAGCATCTGTTTCCACACGGATGCGCCTGGAGTATAGTCTCCAGTTGTATATTGATTGAGATGAATTAGGCTCACAGGAATTAAAGAGAAGTGAATAACTAGAAGAGGCGATGATTCGCAGTCCAGGTACAACAGCGATCTCCATACACAGCGTGATCGAGTTCCTGAATGGTTTTATGTTCGGGATTGGGATACCAAACATTCGTCATCAGCACATCCCCTGCTTGGACTTTCGGCAGCAGGTAGTCATAGAGCGATATCTTGTATTTCTTTTCAAAGCTCTTCGGATCACGAATCAGAATTGCTCTGAATCCATCTGGATTAGTCGATCGATACGCCTGATTTAGTTCATGTTTCTGAGAGTCTACGCGCTCTAAAGGTGCAGAAAATTTTAGATACTCTGGATTGTTCGCAGTATGTTCAGGAATAATCAAGGAATCTGGAAACCGCTGCTGAAGTTGGGCAATCACATCGACCCACTTTTCATTATTAGAATCAACATAGAATAAGGTGGCTCCCCATCTTTGTTTCGCATAAGCGATTCTCTTGCTGATTGTTTCTACGGCATCTTCTTGCGTCTTGAAAGACCAATACCGTGCCGTGTCTTTATCGGTTTTCCACCATTGAGGTGGCAGAGGAGCTTTATACGGAAACATATACTGGGCGCGAATCGTCACTCCAACGCGCAGTCCTGCATCTCGAAAGGTTTTGAAGAACTCGTCCGCGATATCATCCATTTCCGGAGCGCGTTCTTTTAGCAATCTCGGATCACCCACCCAAGTTCGATTGTCGGGAATCTCAATCCCTTCAATATCAAAAACAATCACGCCTTGAGCATGAATGGCTTGCATATTTTTGACTGATCCTCTGGCAAGTCCCAGCATTCGCTCTCGAAACTCTTGTCTGCCCGCAGGTGTGAAAAGATTGAGATCTTTTGCATTCAGCCATTTTCTCGGATTGTTCGGTGTATAGGCAGGACTATTGCCTAAGAACATGACTCCGATCGGGCGACGGTCGCTCCAATACCAATTCTGGGCAGCACTTTGGTCAGGAATGACTGTATTTTTAGGTGCGTTTTGGGATACGTTTTGGGAGTGTGAGTCAGCCAAACTAGGAGTCTGAGTGCAAGCGCCCAAAAGGCAGAGTGGGAGTACGATTCCCAGCCAGTTGAATGGGGGCATTGATAAATCCTCGCATGATTAATGTTCTATCTCGGCTATCTATCTCTCAAACTTGAGCCTGTTCTTCCGGTGACAACCCAGACCAAAGCGCGTCCCACGTCTCGCAAGGTTCGCAGAGGAGACTCTTTTGGGTAATAGGGATTACGGATCGGTGCAGGCGTAAATGCAATGCCTTGAGAGCCAAAAATGAGGGTTGCGATCGCCGTTGCTCGTCCCATATGAAAATCAGAGGTGACTAAGTAGACGTGATGAATATTGCGCTGTTCTAATGCGCCTAACATTGTGGTGAAGTTCGTGACGGTATCCGTTGCTTGTCGATCGCTGCGAATCCGAGCCGGGGCAATGCCAGCGTGATTGAAGATTGTTTGAGCTTCTGAGGTTCCAGAAGAAACCCAAATTTCTAAGTTTGGGTATTTCTGAGCCAGTTGAGCCGCTTTTTTTTCTCGATCGGGGGTTCCTCCCAGAACAAAGATTACCTGAGGCTTTGGGGCTTGGAGTGTCGCGATCGCAAGTCTAGCGGGAAGATAGCTAAGACCACAAACTGCAACGAATAGAGTAACTTTGGCGACTTGTCGAAATCGTTTCAGCTTGCCCCTCCAGCAATTTAATTGCTACTTCAAGAATGCAATTCGATTTCGTAAACTTGCTCCGGTTCGTCCAGTGACCAACCAGACGATGGATCGTCCCATATCTCGCAAAACTCTCAGTTGCGATTCTTGACGCTGCTCTCCAACGACTTCGATCGGGGTGAAAGCGATCCCTTGACTGCCGAATACGATCGCGGCGATCGCTTCGGCGCGAGGCATATGGTAGTCCGAAGTCACAATGTAAACGTGCTGAATGCCGCGCTGTTTGAGGTCTGAAACAACGGTGGTGAAGTTGGTCACGGTATCCGTTGCTCGTGTATCAAAGTAGATGCGAGAGCGCGGAATGCCAGCGGATTGAAAGATATGTGCGGCAGCGGAAGTCCCAGAAGAGACCCAAATTTTAAGGGCTGGATGCTGTTGAGCGAGGTGAACGGTGTATGCTTCGCGATCGGAACTTCCCCCCAAAATCAGAATCAGTTCGGGCTGCGGGGATTGTTGTCGCGCGATCGCAAGCCGAGCCGGAAGATATCCGAAGCTCAACAAAATGGTAGCGGAGACAATGCACCGAGACAGTCGAGAACGAAGCAATACGGTAAACCCTGATCGTTGGTAGAAACCCTGACCCTAGTGTACCGAATTTAGCCATTTTGCGAACCTTGATCAGCCTGAATGAGATGAATTGATAACAAAATTTCAGCCAGCACTCGCTGTAAGGTGTAGTACCAACCTGCCCAGCCGTCTAGAATTGCGGCTTTGAGAAATAAGCAATAGATTAAAACGACAAAAGGCGCGAGAATTTTTGTCTTGCGAATGCGATCGCTCAAACTTAGTTCGCTAGTGGGGGTAGAGCGGAGCTTTTGCACCTCCAGCTTCATATAACGCTCCTGTGCCCACATCCAGCGCGAAAGCGGTTTGCGATCGTCGTGATAAATTGGCGCGTTCAAAAATCCCGAACGTCCTCTGACTTTTAGCAGTTGGGTATGACCATCATCAATGTAGGTTGCTTTCTCCCGGCGAAACAAAGCTTGTCGAGGTGGTAAAAGCGTTCCGTGTAGCGGCTTGCCAAAGACACAATACTTGAATCGAATGTAGAAACCATCGATCTCCGTTTGTTCAGGAAGCGATCGAATCTCTTGGATCACGTCAGGAGATAGCACATAGTCCGCATCTAGTGACAGCACCCATTCTGAGTCAATTTTATCTAAGCCGTAGTTCCATTGTTGGGCATGAGTATCAAACGATCGAGTAAACACCTCGACTTGGGGATAGGCATTGAGAATCTCCAGCGTTGCATCTGTACTGCCACTATCAATCACGACAATTTGCTTTGCCCAAGTCAACCGCTGAAGTGATCGCCCAATATTCGCAGCTTCGTTGTAGGTCAGAATCAATGGGGTGACTTCCATTTACACTGCTCCTTGATATTTAGGACGTTTCTGCTTAATCTTGTATAGCTTGAAGTATGTTCTCCACTTCAGAGCTTTGCGCTTTGAAAAGACCGATCGAGCATTTGTCTTGAGTTCACTTATCAGCCATTTCACTCCCTTTTCACGCTGTTTCTTGCTTTTGAGGTAAATTTTCTGATGTGCCCAAAAATAAAGGAAAATATAGAGCGGGAGCATCACGATCGCCATCAGCAAAGGCTGGTTGTATATCGCCGCGTAGCATTTGTTTCGATAGGAATTACTCAAGCACTTCACTGCATCTCTGCCGATTGATGAATGATGATGAATCATACCTGCTGATGGCAAATAGACAGTGTAGTAACCTCGGTCTAACATTCTTGCACAAAGTTCTGCTTCTTCGTAAAAGATCTCAAAAATTTCCCGATAACCGTCTAGCTCGATAAACAAATCGCGCCTAAGCAGTTGCCCGTAGCCGATATACCAGGGAACATAGCAATTATAGTCGTGTTGAGCGGGCTGTCCTGGAAAGAAATCTCCTTCAGCAGTCAATTGTGAGAATGCGATCGCGCCTACTTTCGGGTCTGTGTCTAGCACCTCGATCGCGGCGTTAATGCTCTCTGCGCTCCACAGTTCGGCATCGTCATCAAGCCCCAAAACATAAGGGGCTTTCGCCAGCCTTGTAATCTGATTGCGGGCTGCGGAACATCCGCAATTTTGTTCATTACGGAGCAGGATAAGTTTAGAAGCAATGTCAGGGTCGATTTTACTATACAGAAAGCCCGAGACCGGGATGTCAGAGGCATCATCTAGCACAATAACCTCAAACGCAATGTCGCCCAGCAGTTTGAATGAGTTGAGGCAGCGAATTAAGCTGTCTGGACGGTTTCGGGTAGGTACACAAACTGAGAGTTGGAGATTTTTTTCAGAAGCCATTGCTCTTATCCTTAGTATTCCATGGTTGTTAATCTGGATGCGTTATGGAGAGTAACGAAGACATAGAAGAATCGAGAATATTGCGATAAGATTGAACCAGTTGAGCCGCAATCTGATCCCAGGTATAGTGCTGAAAAATAAACTGTTGAGCGCGCTGCCCTAAAGCGATCGCAGCTTCACGGTCGGCTAACTGGCGTTGCATCGCTTTTGAGATGGCGATCGCATCAACCTCAACCACTTCGGCTGCATTGGCGATCGCAGCTTCAGGAAAATTGCATCCTGTGGTAAACACACAAGGCAATCCCGAAGCCATACCCTCTAACACCGATAAACTAAAGCCTTCTGAATAAGAAGGAGCAACGTATAACGCTGCTGCCGCCAGTGCAGCGTGTTTCAACTCTCCGGTAAGCATTCCAGTGAAGGTGACCGCTTCAAGACATCCGGCTTGTTCAAAGTACGATCGCGCAGTCGGCAAAAATCCGGTGTTATCTGGTCCAGCAATGACAAGGTGAGCTTCGGGAAATTGGGCGTAGGCTTGAGCAAAGGCAGGCGCTAAAAGGTCAAGTCCTTTTTTCGGATCAACTCGTCCCAAAAATAAGATAAGTGTTTTGCCGCGCAAGGCTGGA
>DATJEM010000076.1:0-2702 GCA_035496615.1 Leptolyngbya sp. | reverse complement strand
CGAAGAAACTGAAATTCATAGCACTAACGAAAAAGATCACCTTCTCATTGTTTCAGCTTCAGTTTTACGAAATCTCTAACTTGAGAGCGAGATCAGGGTTGATCTAAGATTAAACCCCGCACCCAGCCAATCAATCTATCTGCGATCGCAACTTCTTGAGCTTCTCAATCACTGGATAGTGAACCGAACCAGCGTATTAAAACAGCGCCAGAATTTCACTAAATATCCTAGTTTTCTCTAACATTCTCCGTCTCCCGCTTGAGTTCCAGGTTGAAGCCCTAGAATAGAAATTGCACGATACGCCTGAAGAATATGAACGCGCCTGTAGAATTTATCGATTCGTATGATGTGGTCGTGGTGGGAGCCGGACACGCGGGATGTGAGGCAGCTTTGGCAACGGCGCGCTTGGGCTGTCGAACATTGTTATTAACGCTGAATCTCGACAAAATCGCTTGGCAACCTTGCAATCCCGCGATCGGCGGCCCGGCAAAATCTCAGTTAGTCAATGAAGCAGATGCGTTGGGCGGCGAAATTGGCAGAATGGCGGATCGAACCTATCTGCAAAAGCGAATTCTGAATGCGTCACGCGGTCCGGCGGTGTGGGCATTGAGAGCGCAGACCGATAAACGCGAATATGCTGCGGTGATGAAGAACATCGTCGAAAATCAGGAGAATCTCACCATCCGTGAAGGCATGGTGACAGATTTGGTGTTAGACACCCACGATCGCATCACTGGAGTTGAAACCTACTTCGGAGTCGCATTCGAGTGCAAAGCGGTTGTGCTAACCACCGGAACCTTTCTTGGCGGTAAGATTTGGGTCGGCAATAAATCAATGGATGCGGGTCGGGCGGGGGAATTTGCCGCAGTGGGCTTAACCGAAACCTTGAATCGATTTGGCTTTGAAACTGGAAGACTGAAAACGGGAACTCCGGCGCGGGTCGATCGTCGATCGGTAAATTTTGATGGGCTAGAACGTCAGCCGAGCGATTCTGAAGTTCGCTGGTTTAGCTTTGATCCGGAAGTTTGGATCGAGCGCGAAACAATGGATTGTCATCTGACCCGCACGACCCCAGAAACCCATCGCATCATTCGCGAGAACTTGCATTTGTCTCCGGTATATGGCGGTTGGGTAGATGCAAAAGGGCCTCGATACTGTCCTAGCATCGAAGATAAGATCGTGCGGTTTGCCGACAAAGAAAGCCATCAAATTTTTATCGAACCTGAAGGGCGCGACATTCCAGAACTCTATATTCAAGGGTTTTCGACCGGACTACCGGAGAAAGTTCAACTGCAAATGCTACGATCGCTCCCTGGTTTAGAAACCTGTGCGATGCTTCGTCCTGCTTATGCGGTGGAATACGACTATCTTCCAGCGACGCAATGCTATCCGACTTTGATGACCAAAAAGATCAATGGGTTGTTCTGTGCAGGACAAATCAATGGCACAACCGGGTATGAAGAAGCTGCAACTCAAGGCTTAGTGGCGGGAATCAATGCCGCAAGGCTGTGCCAAAACCAAGAAATGCTGATTTTTCCGCGTGAACAAAGCTATATTGGCACCTTGATTGATGATCTCTGCACCAAAGATTTGCGCGAACCTTATCGAATGCTGACTTCTCGATCGGAGTATCGCTTAATCCTACGATCGGACAATGCGGATCAACGCCTTACCCCGTTGGGACGTGAGATAGGACTGATCGACGATCGCCGTTGGGCATTGTTCACTCAGAAGCAAGCACATATTGCGGCTGAGAAAGAACGGCTGCACGAAACGCGAGTCAAAGAAAATGATGCCGTTGGCAAAGCGATCGTGCAAGACACCCAGCAAACGATTAAAGGTTCGATCACGCTTGCGGATCTGCTTCGTCGTCCTGGCTTGCACTATGCAAATTTGGAACATTACAACTTAGGCAACCCTCAGCTCGATAGCTTTGAAAAAGAAGGTGCAGAAATCGACATCAAATATTCAGGCTACATTCAACGCCAACAACACCAAATTGAGCAAATCAGCCGCCAAGAAAATCGCCGCCTTCCCGAAACGTTGAACTATCACGCCATCGAAACGCTCTCAAAAGAAGCCAGAGAGAAACTATCGAAAGTCAGACCTCTGACGATCGGACAAGCAACCCGGATCGGCGGCGTAAATCCTGCTGATGTCAACGCATTGTTGGTTCATCTTGAAGTCCAAGCGCGTCGATCGGCAGCACGATTAGCCCACTAATGGACGATGACCGGAGTTCCGACTTCTGCCCAATCGAAAAACCATCGCGCCTGATCAACCGCAACATTGACGCAGCCATGACTGACAGGTGTGCCAAAGCTATGATGCCAATCTGCGCCGTGAATGCCATAGCCGCCAGAATAGTACATCGTGTAGGGCACATTTGGAATGTCATAGTCATCGCCCTGCATTCGAGCCGATCGATATTTAACGTAAATATCAAACACACCCGGCAGGGTTGGAGTGCTATCTTTTCCGGTTGAAACAATCACGGCATGAACTGGTTTTTTGCCTTCCCAAGCAATCAATCGCTGCGTTGAGAGTCGGACTTCGATCCAGCGTTGGTTGGTGTTTTTATAAGTTGAAATTGCCTGTTCGATCGTGGGTGTCGCTTGAACTTTTAAAACAATCGGCGGCGCGATCGCCAGAGCACCACTCGCGAGGAGAACGATTGGAAAACGGAATAAAGCGTTTTTCAT
>DATJEM010000075.1:0-17902 GCA_035496615.1 Leptolyngbya sp. | reverse complement strand
TTGGCCGTGTTTTGCACCTTGCGATCGCGGCTCAAACTCCTTGAGGACACACACTTCGTTAAATCGATTAGTATCTTCTGCCAAGTAGGTACGACCAAATCCACCTTGACCCAACACTCGTTGAATCCGGTAGCGATTTTGGACGATTGTGCCATCAGGAAGCGGTAAACCCATAATGCGATGAAGGAATGACGCTAATCAACTGTATCATTGGATCTCCAATTGAACCGATCGACTCAGCCGCTTTTCAGATTGCTATAGAATGATCTCACTGTTGATCGTCAAACTTGCGTGAATCGTCGAGAACTTCTCACACTATTAGCTCAAACATCCGGCGGCTTGATTGCAGCCAGCGTTTTGGGTAGCTGCCAAGCAAACCCGCTGGATTTGCTATTTTCGCTTGATCCTGCGGCACCGATCCCCGATCATCTAATCACGCCGATCGATGAATTTTATGTGCAGTCCTATGCGCTGGCTTCTCAAGTGAATGCAGAAAAATGGAAGCTAAACATTGTGGGTGAAGTGCATCAGCCGATGACGCTGACGCTGCAAGATATTTTGAGCGCGCCGCAGGAAGCGTTTCACCTGACGATGGAATGTATCGGCAATCCGACAGGCGGCAACTTGATTGGAAATGCCAAATGGCAAGGGACATCGCTATTACCGTTTCTCAAACAAGCGGGGGTAAAACCGACTGCGATCGAGTTTGCGATCAAAGGCGCAGATTGGTATGAAACGACCTTGCCCGTGGCGGAGTTGATGCGTCCTGAAGTGCGATTGGTGCATCAAATGAATGATCAACCGCTGACCGCTGCTCACGGCTATCCGGTGCGAATTTTGATTCCAGGACATTTTGGGCAGAAGCAGCCGAAATGGATTGTCGGAATTGAGGCGATCGCCAAACCAAAAACCGGATTCTGGGAGAATCAAGGCTGGTCAAATACGGCTGAGATTCCCACACATTCATTAATGCAACAGGTACAAGCGTCGAGAGTCTGGAACAAGCGCAATCAGGTGACATTGACTCGCAACAATTGGGAGAAAGGCGTGTTGTTGGCGGGGGTTGCCTTAGATCGATCGACCCCGATTCGATCGATTCAAATCAGTATCGACAACGGTTCGACCTGGCAAACCGCCGAGCAAAATCACCCAGAATCGCCGCATGAATGGACATTGTGGCGCTATCTGTGGAAGCCGAATCAAGCAGGAACATATCCCCTATTAGCGAGAGCCACTTCGGAACGACAGCAGCAAGCGATCGACGACAAAAACGGCAAAGATGGAAGTTCTGGCATTTTACGGATTCAAACCACCCTGGAAGCCTAGTCGTGCATCAAGTTAACCCTGATAGGGAGAGACTCTCCTAAGGTATGGCTCAGAACCGGATCGATCAGCTATCTAAGCCGTAGCTTGAGGAGTTTCTCGCACCGATCGGGGCAGTTCAACGCCACTCATATTACGATCGCGCACCCGTCCGCCCTTGATTCTGATCCCGCAATCAATATATCATTTGACCTCAAGATAATCTGACCTCGACCAAAAGCACTCGGATCAGCACTCAGTTGCACAGAATGCTGTCGATCGGACAGCGCGATCGCAATGTCGGACGCAACCGATTGTTCAAGCAATACTCGATTGTTGGCTAACCATCGCCAGCGGGGAGCATCCAAAGCTGCTTGGGGATTCAGGTGATAGTCTATTAGATTCACAACCATTTGTAAGTGTCCTTGAGGCTGCATGAATCCGCCCATCACGCCAAAGGCTCCGATCGGTTGATCTCCAACACTGAGGAATCCTGGAATAATCGTATGATAGGGACGTTTTCCGGGTGCAACTAAATTGGGATGTCCGGCTTCAGTTGAAAATCCGCTGCCCCGATTTTGCAATGCAATCCCCGTTCCGGGAATCAGAATACCACTCCCGAATCCCGCATAGTTCGATTGAATAAACGACACCATCAGATCGCCATCGGCGGCGGCTAAATAAACTGTTCCGCCTTTTGGCAGCCCTGAACTGATTGCGGTTAGTGCCGTTTCACCGATTAACTGTCGCCGTTTCATAGCGTAAGCTTTATCGAGCAAATCACTGTGAGAAACTAACATCGAAATTGGATCGCAGACATGACGATCGGCTTCGATGTAGGCTAATTTCATCGCTTCAATCTGCAAATGAAAGCTATCAGCCGAATCGCGGGGGTATTTTGCCAGATCAAAGCCTTCGAGAATATTCAGTGCAATTAAGGTTGCAATGCCGTGAGTGTTGGGCGGAGTTTCCCAAACCGTCACGCCTCGGTAATCTGTAGAGATTGGATCAACCCAATTGGCTTGATGATTGGCAAGATCAGCCCGATCGATAAATCCTCCGGTTTGTTCAGCAAACTGGGTGATCGCCTCTGCTAGTTCACCCCGATAAAAAGATTCGCCTTGAGAATGAGCGATCGATCGCAATGTTTTCGCATGATTCGGACTGTGCCAAATTTCTCCTGCGCGAGGCGCACGACCATTGGGAAAGAATACCGATTGGAACGGCTGAAATTCTGCTCCTGAAAGCGAGGTAAACAATCGTTCGACCTGTTGCCAAGCCCGCGCTGATTCAGGCGATACCGGAAAGCCTGCTTCGGCGTAGCGAATCGCAGGCTCAAACAATCGCTCAAACGGCAGCTTTCCCCACCGATCAGACAGCGATCGCCAAGCGGAAACTGCTCCTGGAACTGTCACCGTTCCCCACCCTAATTTTGGCATCTGAGGGGCATCGAGAAAGGTCTGTGCAGGGAGATTTTGCGGACTGCGACCGGAAGCATTTAATCCGTGAAGCTTGCCATCCCAGACGAGCGCGAAAGCATCGGAGCCAATCCCATTCGAGGTGGGTTCAACGACTGTAAGCGCTATCGCAGTTGCTACGGCGGCATCGATCGCGTTTCCCCCGGCTAATAGCATTTGCATTCCTGCTAACGTGGCTAAAGGCTGACCTGTTGCGATCGCGCCCCTAGTTCCCATCATGACTCGCCGTTTCGCAGCATAAGGATAATGATTAAGCGAGTTTGGGATAGAAAATTCCTGCCAAGCGTTCGTCTCCAAGAGATGCTCCTGCTATTCCTTTAGGTACTATGCGAAAGGCTATTTAGATTATCACTGAACTGATAGTTGATGTAGTTTATGCTGCGGCTAAACGACCACCTAATTCAGCTGACAAAGCCCTTGGTGTTCTGGGAGTCCGCCAAATCGATCGGGGTGTTTCCATTGAGTCGATCGCATATCCTAATCGAGATTACCGACTCTGCAAAAACGATTGATACGTTCTTGAAAATTACAGATGCGTTCTACAATTTTAACCTCAAGCGCAAAGAGCCAATGATAGTTGTTGGCAATGGGCTAGTTCTCAACGTGGCGTGAATCATGGCAAATTGGAGAATCGTTGAGTGGTTTATATCCGGAAAACCTTATCCATCGGGTGAATCTATAAAGTAAGAGGACACTGCCTAAATCGTCTCAGCCGAGGTAGTGACGTGCTATGAAATATAAAGTCTTAATTTTATCCGGAGCCGTAGTTTTAACTGCTGCTGTGAGTTCTACGATCGCGGCTGTCACCTATTTTAGTCCTAAACCTGCTCCGGTTGCCAAACCTGCGATCGAACAATCCAACCCCACTCCCCCAACTGCTGAGAAATTCAATCCTCCGGTTGCCACCTCTCCCAATTCCAATCGATTCCCGATCGCGCTCGTTGATGAATCGGTACAGTCTCCAGAATTCGCTAAGTTTCTCGATCGTGTGAAGCAAGCGGTTCGCGATCGTGATGCAAAATTCATTCGCAGTATCGTCACACCCAAAACCAAATTTAGCTTCGGGGCAAATCGATCGATCGACTATCTCAATCCTGACAATCCCAAATCACCATTTTGGGAGTCGCTCGAAAAAGCCCTCGTATTAGGCTGTTCAAAAGCCCCAGAAGGGTATTCATGTCCCACCGTATTTCAGCAGTTTCAACCTGCACTGAAAAATAGTACTTCCCCCGAAACCGATGCTTTTTCTGCGATCGTTGTCGTGGGTCAAAATGTCAATGTGCGATCGCAAGCCAACAATAACGCACCCGTGATTGCAACACTGACGAATGAAATTGTGAAATACGATGCCAACACATTTCAGAATGCTTCCACTCAAGACAAAGGAGATCTTTATCGATTAGACAATCTCGACGGTTGGACACCGATCATTTTGCCGGATGACCAGCGCGGATTTGTGTCTAGTCGCTATGCTTATAGTCCAGTTGGCTATCGAGTTTTCTTTGATAAAGAAGGCGGCGAATGGAAAATGCAAGCCTTTGTTACAGGAGATTAGATCACGGGAGATCATCCGTTTGGGACGACGGTCAACGTCTCGACAATCGCGAAATCAGCAAGGCTCAATGCTCTAAGAACTTACTTTTGCAACTTATTTCGCAGGAGTCTAGCCGTCAGCCTCGTTCTCATGTCAATATCAGAAATAGTACGCAGCCGAAAGAAAATTTATGCCGGACTTGCAAGTGTCGATCGCAGAGCATTACCACGAACGCACCAAATATGACCCGGAAACGATTCATGCCAAAAGCCAAGCACTGAACTGGGAAGAGCAACCGATTCCATTCAAGTCCTATAAACTTGGCACATCGATCGATCTAAAGCCTTACTTGAGCGAAAATGCGGATCGCAATGACTGGTGGCAAAGACTCTCAAAGCTCTTAGTTTGTAGCTATGGCTTAACAGGCGCAATTCCGACGAATGGAGAGCCGCATTATCTGCGATCGTCGCCCTCTGCAGGTGGCTTATATCCGGCTGAAGTCTACCTTATTTCGCGAGGAACGCCAGAACTTCCGCCAGGGCTTTACAACTATCAAGCCAAAACGCACACGCTATTAAATTTTTGGCAAGCTGAAGTTTGGACAGCGCTTCAGTCCGCTTGCTTCTGGAATCCGGTTTTAGCCGATACCCAACTTGCGATCGTCCTTTCTGCCGTGTTTTTCCGGTCAGCTTGGCGCTATCAAGATCGGGCTTATCGACGAATTTTTCTCGACACTGGACACCTAATCGGAAACCTTGAGCTTGCGGGTGCAATCACAGATTTTCGTCCGCATTTGATTGGCGGATTTGCCGATGAAGCGATCAATCAATTGCTCTATTTTGATCCCGATCAAGAAGGCGCGATCGCGGTTCTACCGATCGCGGATTTGTCCAAAGTTCACGAAAATTTGTCGCTCGCTCGAACTGCTTTACCCACACCAGCGCAGCTAGACTATCCCAAAATTCCCGATGGTGGATTGCTCAGTTATTTCCATCAAGCGACTCAGATTCCCAACAACCCGAATACAAACGTGAACTGGAAGATCGCCGAAAAGAGCGAACATTCTGACAAATATAACTTTCCATTTTGCTTAAAAGTCTCAACGAATTCTGAGCCGATCGATTGGAATCACACCCTCAATGGACTTGAGCAAACGATGATTCACCGTCGATCAACGCGGGCTTTCAGTGGTGAACCGTTATCGATTTCCGAACTCAATGCAATTCTAGATTTTGCGTATCAACCTCAGCATTACATTGATCAAACCCTCGATCGTTCCCCCGATTATTTCGACCTCAATCTCGTCGAAACCTTTATTGCAGTTTCGGGTGTCACCGATCTTGAAGATGGCTGTTACTACTACGCTCCCAACGCTCAAGAACTGCGACAAATTCGATTTAAGAATTTCCGGCGAGAACTCCATTTTCTCTGTCTAGGACAAGATTTGGGGCGTGATGCCAGTGCGATCGTCTTTCACACCGCAGATTTGAGAAATGCGATCAAGCAATATGGCGATCGCGTGTACCGTTATCTACACATGGATGCGGGACATTTGGGACAGCGAATGAACTTAGCCGCAAGTCGTTTAGGGCTGGGAGCAAGCGGCATTGGCGGATTTTTCGATGATCAAGTGAATGAAGTCTTAGGCATCCCGCCAGATGAAGCGGTTTTGTACATTACGGCACTGGGTCGATCGAGGCAGCGATAACTGCTAAAGGAGATTCGAGAATTGAAAGTGGCTCGAAGCAGACAGAAAGTTTTAGAGTCTTTGATTGAGTGGTATCAAGAACCCGGTAAAACCCTACCTTCTCCGCAAACCTTCAGAAACTATTGGAAGCTGCGTAGCAAAACGTCAATGCCCTCTAAAATAGAATGTGGTTTTTTGCAACAAAGGGCACGATCGATGCGGCTATCTCAAATGCTACTGGTAACTTTGCGGGAAGACCCAGCAGAGGCAGAAATTCCCAGCCATAAGCTCTTGGTGCGGGCAGGATACATTCGGCGGATTGGGAGCGGGCTATATGCGTATCTGCCGCTGATGTGGCGCGTGTTGCAAAAAATCTCGCAGATCGTGCGCGAGGAAATGAATGCCGCAGGCGCACAAGAATGTTTGTTGCCGCAGCTACAACCCTCGGAATTGTGGAAAGAATCCGGTCGCTGGGATACCTACACCAAAGCAGAAGGCATTATGTTTGCCCTGGTCGATCGACAAGATCGCGAACTCGGTTTAGGTCCCACTCACGAAGAAGTGATCACGACCGTAGCGCGGGAAATGATTCGCTCTTATCGCCAACTGCCACAAAATCTCTATCAAATTCAAACTAAATTTCGCGATGAAATTCGTCCTCGGTTCGGCTTGATGCGGGGGCGAGAATTCATCATGAAAGATGCTTACTCGTTTGATGCAGATGAGGCAGGACTGAAAGCAACCTACCAAAAAATGCACAATGCTTACTGCAATATTCTTCGCAGAACGGGATTGGCGTTTCGCGTCGTCGATGCAGATTCAGGCGCGATCGGGGGATCAGGTTCTCAGGAATTCATGGTTCTAGCGGAGGCGGGTGAAGATGAAGTGCTTTATACCGAAGATGGTGAGTATGCGGCAAATGTCGAAAAAGCGATCGCACTTCCCCCGGATGCTGAAGCTTCCCCGTTTACGAGCTATGAGAAACGCGAAACTCCAGGAACTGACACGATCGAGAAGCTGTGTCAGTTTCTCAAATGCTCTGCAACCACTATTGTTAAAAGTGTTCTCTATCAGGCAGCGTTTGATAGTGGTCTCACCGCATTAGTATTGGTTCAGATTCGCGGTGATCAAGATGTGAATGAAGTGAAGCTGCAAAATGAGCTGACCAAGCTTGCCGATCGGTTTAACGGAAAAACGGTTCTTTCGCTAACAGTTCCCGATGCCGAAGCCCAGCAAAAATGGGCAACGAAAGCGCTGCCTCTCGGCTATATTTCGCCCGGACTCTCAGACAGTTACATTCGATCGAGCAAAGATATCTCACCCAAGTTTGTGCGCTTGATTGATCACACTGCAACAGACCTACAGAACTTTGTCACAGGTTCAGATGAATCGGGCTATCACGTTGTCGGCGCAAATTGGGGAAAAGAGTTTCAAAAGCCCGATCGCATCGTTGATGTTCGTAAAGCGAAGATTGGCGATCGAGCCGTTCATGATTCAACGCAAACCATACAATCCGCGCGGGGCATCGAAATCGGGCACATTTTCCAACTCGGAACCAAGTACTCACAAGCGATGAATGCCACCTACACCAACGAACAAGGCGAAGAAATGCCGTTACTGATGGGATGTTATGGAATCGGTGTTTCTCGACTGGCGCAAGCAGCGGTCGAACAATCCTACGACAAAGATGGAATTATCTTTCCCGTCGCGATCGCACCCTATCAAGCGATCGTCGTGATTCCCAATGTGAATGATGCCGACCAAGTGAGTGCTGCGGAAAAGTTGTATCACGAACTCAATCAAGCAGGAGTCGAAACACTGCTCGACGATCGCAACGAACGCGCTGGGGTCAAGTTCAAAGACTCGGAATTGATTGGAATTCCCTATCGCATTGTCACCGGAAAATCATTGAAAAACGGTAAAGTTGAAGTGGTCGAGCGAGCGACCAAAGCAACTCACGAACTTGCGATCGCCGAAGTCGTCTCAACGCTCAAACGCTGGATCATGGAGGCAACCAGTCATAATGACATTGATATCGCTTGAAGAATCTTAATAGAAACTCAGGCTCTCAATTACGAAATGCAAAGTCTACCCAGTCAGAGAAAAGAACAAGTTAAGCTTTCGACAGCTTTTCATCAATTCGTAGAAGAACTTATCAGGCTTAAATATGCGTGTTTTACTGCTTTATCCAGTTTTCCCCCAAAGCTTCTGGTCATTTGAGAAAGCGTTACAGCTTGTTGGCAGAAAGGCAATGCTGCCGCCATTAGGACTGATTACCGTTGCTGCAATTTTGCCGCAAGAGTGGGAATTCAAGCTCGTCGATCGCAACATTCAAGAGGTGACTGAAGCCGATTGGGATTGGGCAGAGTTAGTAATCATGTCTGCAATGATTGTGCAAAAAGGCGATCTGATCGCGCAGATTCGAGAAGCAAAACGACGTGGAAAGCGGGTTGCAGTTGGAGGCCCTTATGCCACTGCCCTCCCAGATGAAGTGGCAGAAGCAGATTACTTAGTTCTCGACGAAGGTGAAATTACCCTACCCATGTTCATCGAAGCCGTTCAACGCGGCGACACTCACGGAACTTATCGATCGGACGGCAATCGTCCCGATGTCACCTCTACCCCGATCCCAAGATTCGATCTGCTCGATCTGAGCGCTTACGACAATATGTCCGTGCAGTTTTCGCGCGGCTGTCCGTTTCAGTGCGAATTTTGCGACATTATTGTTCTTTACGGACGCAAACCTCGAACGAAAAGCCCAGAGCAGCTACTGGCAGAACTCGATCGCTTGTATGAACTCGGCTGGCGACGATCGATCTTCATGGTCGATGATAACTTTATCGGCAACAAACGCAATGTTAAATTGCTGCTGAAAGCCTTACAAAAATGGATGGCAGACCATGACTATCCGTTCCATCTGAGTACCGAAGCTTCAGTCGATCTCGCCCAAGATCCCGAACTGCTGGACTTGATGGCAGAGTGTAACTTCAATGCGGTGTTTTTGGGAATCGAAACGCCGGATGAATCTAGCCTAACTCTGACCAACAAACATCAAAATACCCGCGATTCCTTGTCTGATGCCGTAGACGCGATCGCGCGATCCGGTTTGCGAGTGATGGCAGGCTTCATCATTGGATTTGATGGAGAAACCTCAGGCGCAGGCGATCGAATTGTCCGATTTGCCGAACAAACTACGATTCCGATCGCAATTTTCTCCATGCTGCAAGCGCTACCGGATACTGCCCTGTGGCATCGCTTGAAACGAGAAGGTCGCTTAGTCGAAGGCGATGCCAACATCAATCAAACGACGCTGATGAACTTTGTGCCGACTCGTCCGGTCGAAGAAGTGACGCGAGAATACATCGACGGATTTTGGCGGCTATATGATCCGGTCAACTATCTCGATCGCACCTATCATCACTTCCTCAAGCTGGGCGCACCGAGACATCCGGCAAAGCTGAGAAAAGTCACTTGGAAAGTAGTTCAAGCCTTTGCAACCGTGTGCTGGCGGCAAGGCGTGGTTCGAGAAACCCGCTGGAAATTCTGGCATCACTTAATCAGCATCCTCAAACATAATCCTAGTGTTGCTGAACACTATCTCTCTGTATGCGCGCTGAACGAACATTTCCTAGAATACCGTCAGGAAGTTCGTGCCAAAATCGAAGCTCAACTGTCAGACTACTTAGCACGGCAAGGCTTGAACCAAGTCTTTGAATCTACGCCTTCAAGCGCTCAAACCGTCTAACTTCACCCTACAAAAGCGGTTGAAAAACGCGATCGCAGAAACCGAAGCTACTCATTTCTGAGGGACTGAATTTCTGCGATCGACAAACCCGTCATCTGCGCGATCGTTTCATCCTCCATGACTCCAAGCATTCGTTGGGCAATCTCCAACTTTGCTTGCTGCTCTCCCTGCTGCATTCCCTGTCGGAGCGCCTGATCGGTTGCTTTTGTGATCGCGCCTCGCTGATCCTGAATAAAAAACCATTGACGCTCCAACTCATCCAACTCTTCTGGGGAGAGCGTTGCCCGATTTGCAATCTCAACTGCTTGCTGAATCTCTTTCACTTCGCTCATTGTTTCGGGAACGGTGCGTAGATCCGGCGCATGAGCCATAAAATAAATCCATTTGTCCGTCAAGGTTTCTAACTCCTCTAACGTCCGCTTAAACTTTGGTAGCTCGACGAACACCAACTCCAAATCCTCAATTGGATAATCTATCAAACACTCTTTTTCCTTCAGAATGAAGTGAGAGATCGGTTTCTCAGTCTCTTCAAACATTTCAAAATCTGTGATTGTCAGCGCAATGACTGGATTGAGACTAGAATACGACGCTGCTGCACCCAGTTGAATCGAGTAAGCTTTCGCAGCCTTGTAAAGAACGCGCTTTTCAAACCCAGCAACGTTCAATACCTGCATCTCAATAATTACAGTTTCACCTGTACTGAGCAGCGCTTTGACATCCAGAGAAGTATCTTTGACTCCCCGAATTTTGGGAGCTTGATAGGGATTGAGGATCGTCAAATCCTGAACGATCGATTGCCCCTGATAAAGAATGCCGTTGAGAAAGCTAATCAAAATCGCATGACTCTGAATCAGATCCAAAGATTTTCTTAAACGCAAAATCGGTTTTAGGATTGATGAAGATCACGATCGCGCTCCAATCAAGCGGCTCAACCCATTCAGCTTAACGCAAGACATCGCGGCTCTCGATCGGGTCGCGCATTTCCCGGTTCAAAGGTTGACCTACCGCAACTCGTGGCAATCGATGTTTGAATCCGCAGAGAATTTCCCAAGAAATTGTGCCGAGCAGATTTGCCCAGTCATCCGCCAAAATCTGCTCATCGCCATCTTGCCCCAACACTGTCACAACTTCCCCTTCCTGCAAGGCTGGAATGTGTGTGACATCTAACATCAACTGATCCATTGTGATTGATCCAACCTGTGCGGCTTGTTGCCCACGAACTAAAGCTTTCATTTTGTTTGATAGATTGCGCGGCACTCCATCCGCGTAACCGATTCCAACTACTGCAATTTGAGTTTCGCGATCGGCAATAAATCGATGTCCATAGCTCACTCCAGTTCCGGGCTGAATCGTTTTCACCTGAGTGACTCGCGCTTTCACCTGCATCACCGGGCGTAAATCTAAGTACGACCCTTGCGGCAACTGCGAAGCAGATCGCAAATGCTCTGCTGGATACAGTCCATACAATAACAACCCAGTTCTTACCATGTCGTAGTGCAAACTTGAATCGACGATCGTTCCAGCGGAATTGGCTAAATGGAATCGGGGGTGCTTGCCATTAAATTGATAGCCACAGGCGCGAATCGCCGCCTCATATCGCTGTTGTTGCTGTTGGCGAAGGGTGGGATCGAGATCTTCCGCCGTGGCGAGATGCGAATAGATGCTGGCGATCGACAAATTGGGCAATCCTTTCACCAACTGCACAAATTCAGCCGCATGCTCCCAATTCGTGCCCAAACGGGACATTCCGGTGTCTAATTTGAGATGAATCGGCAAAACGCCACAATGTACTGATTCTGAATACGCTAAAGCTTGTTTCGGAGTACAGAGCGTCGGTTGCAATTGCCAATGTTCGATCGTTCGGATTTGCTCAGAAGTGTGAGTCGCGCCAAGCACCAAAATCGGCGCTTCGATCCCCGCTTCTCGGAGTTCAATCCCTTCTGGAATCGTTGCCACTCCGAGCCAGGTTGCACCCGATCGGAGTACCGTTTGCGCCACCGTCACGGCTCCATGACCGTAAGCATCAGCTTTGACCACCGCCATCAACTCCGTTTTGGCAGACATCAAGCCTAGAATCTGTTGAACATTGTGCGACAGTGCCGCCAGATCAATTTCAACCCAAGCCCGCTCACGCTGCATCAGAGCCATACTCGAACTTTGATCCCAACTCAACATCCCTCACTCCTCAATCACACACTTTGTTGCTTCACCAAATCTTACAGCCGTTGTTTGAATTCACTCCTGCGAGGGGTTCACGCATCCTTGAGGAAGCGCCACTGAGTCCGATCGAGGCAACTCGTCAAAATTCTCGCTCAAGCCTGACTCGTCAGAATTCAATAGGTTCATACTTTCCGATCCCCGCTAAATGCGATCGCGTTTCTCTGCTCGATTGCATCTCTCAACCCCAAATCAGCCGGATATGTTAGCATCAAACCAAATAAGAATGACTTAATCAATCCGAATGGGAAAGGTTCTGGTGCTCAATGCCTCATACGAACCGCTCAATATCACGAGCTGGCGGCGAGCAGTTGTCCTGCTGATCAAAGGCAAAGCTGAGCAAGTCGAGCATAACGGGAAGTTGATTTATTCGGGGTTTCCACTCCCCACGGTGATTCGTTTGCGCCATTATGTGCGTGTGCCCTACAAGGAGATTCCGCTCACCCGCAAGAATCTACTGCACCGCGATGGAAATTCCTGCCAGTATTGCGGCTACACCGGAGACGATCTAACCCTCGACCATGTGATTCCGCGATCGAGAGGGGGCGGCGATGCGTGGGAAAACATTGTGACCGCCTGCGTCCGCTGCAACGTCAAAAAGGGCAACCGGACTCCCAAAGAAGCCACCATGCCGCTCCGCAATCCGCCGCATCGTCCCCATAGTAGCCTTTATTTCGAGGTGACAAAGCACGTCAAGAATGGCGTGAACCAAGAGTGGCAGAAGTACGTAATCGGTGGAATGCGAGAAGATTGAGGTTCGTAAAAACGGCATTAAGCCGGTATCGGGCGGTTTTCTCTCTGTCGAATGGGGGAAACTGGATGGAATGATCTGCCGTTTCCAAAGTTTTTTGCGAAGATCAAGAAGTGTCTCTGAATCGAGTCTTGCCCAAACCGCACGATCGACCGAGACTGGTTCTACTGCTCGCCCTTTTTCAACTATGCAATCTGACTCGTCGCCTGTGCCATTCACTTCAATCATCACAATGGAACCAGACTCCGGTATTTCTGGGCTGAATTCGACTGAATCCCCGCCGATCGCGATTTCCAAGTCCTCGAATGGCGGCGCTCACGACCATCGGGGACGATTTCCCTACGATGTCATGCGATCGCCCGAACAAGAACAGAAAACTGAGGTGTTTCGTCAGGTTCTAGAGCGGCATCGCGGCGATCGACAGCTAATCATCCTACAAGATTTTCCCGATCCGGACGCACTCTCCTCCGCTTGGGCTTATAAATTGATCGCTCAGAAATATGAGATTCAGTGTGAAATTGTCTATGCGGGCACGCTTTCGCACCAAGAAAATATTGCCTTAGTCAAACTCACTGGGCTACCGTTACAGCGCTTAACCCTGCAAGCTGCCAAAACAAAGGATTTCTCGATCTACACAGGTTGTGTGCTAATTGACAACCAGGGAACTACTAGCCAGCTTCTTGCGTCCGTTCAGCAAGCCAATCTACCGATTACGGCTGTGATCGACCACCACAGTATGCAGGATGACCTCAAAGCTGAATTCATTGATATTCGCTCTTACACTCGTGCAACTGCGACAATCTTGACGCAGTACATTCAGGCGGGAATGTTGAAGCTTGACAACAACACTCCAGAACACACAAAATGTGCGACCGCATTGATGCACGGCTTGCGCTCGGACACAAATCGCTTAATGCAGGCGCAAGAGGAAGATTTTCTGGCGGCGGCATACTTGAGCCGATTTTATGACTCGCAACTGCTAGATGCGGTGATGCAGTCCTCGCGATCGAAGCAGGTGATGGAGGTAATTGAGCGATCGCTGAAAAATCGGACGGTGCAGAATAATTTCTCGATCGCGGGGGTCGGGTATCTGCGATACGACGATCGGGACGCAATTCCACAGGCTGCCGATTTTCTTGTGACTGAGGAGAATGTGCATACGGCAGTGGTTTATGGCATTGTTCACGATGAAGACGAAGAGCTTGAATTTGTTGTGGGATCGCTGCGGACAAATAAGCTAACGCTTGATCCCGACGAATTTATCAAAGAAGCGTTTGGACAGGATGCCCAAGGGAGATTTTTTGGTGGGGGACGATCGCAGGCGGGGGGGTTTGAGATTCCGATGGGATTTCTATCTGGCTTTACCGAAAATAGCGAATACGCCAAAACAAAATGGTCGGTGTTTGATGCTCAGATAAAACAAAAACTGCTGAGGCTTGTGAATCCGGAACAACACTATCCGAACGGAGTGAACTAATTGAATCGATCGGGAAGTCCGCGCTGTATTGTAAGAGCAGCGGGTTTTTCGATCGCAAAATTGCAAATGATGAATAAGTTAATTCTCCTCAGTTTTGATGTTGAAGAGTTTGATATCCCAGAAGAATACGGTCAGCAATTAGATGAAAACGTCAAATTCAAAGTATCGGCTGAGGGGCTAGAAAATGTTTTGCAACTGCTCGATCGCTTGAAGATCAAAGCTACCTTTTTTGTGACTGCGAATTTTGCAATTCATCACGCGGCTAAAATTCTTGAAATTGCAGAAAAGCACGAAATTGCCTCGCATGGGTTTTATCATTCCTCATTTTGCGTAGAAGATTTAGCTCGATCGAAGCAAGCCTTGATAGAGATCGCCCATCAAGAAATTGCTGGGTTTAGGATGGCACGATTGCAGCCTGTGAGCGATCGAGAGATTCAACAGGCTGGATATCGCTACAATTCTTCGATGAATCCGACGTATTTGCCCGGTCGATATAACAATTTCTGCAAATCTCGAATTCCCTATTATTCAGAGCGTTTATTTAATCTTCCGGTTTCTGTGACACCGCTGATTCGATTTCCGCTGTTTTGGTTGAGCTTCAAAAATTTACCTTTACCGCTCTATAAACTCGCTTCTAAAATGACTTTGAATTGGGATTCTTATCTCAATTTATATTTTCATCCCTGGGAGTTTACCAGCATCCGAGGCTATCAGCTACCGGGATATATTAAAAAGCGATCGGGTCAGCCAATGCTCGATCGCTTAGAAACCTATTTAACTTGGATCAAACCTCTTGGTACATTCGTTACCTTTTCCGAATTTCAAGACTTTATAGAGAACGCCGTAGTTCTTGAACACTCTGACGAATGAGCGGAACGGTTGAAACTAAGATTAGCCCAGAGATTACTAAGCTAATTGCTCCATCCGCCCAAGTCCAATGCAACACTGCAACCGCGATCGCAGCAAAAATCACGCCAATCGCCCCCATTGCATCCGCAACAACGTGCAAAAACGCCGCTCTGAGATTCAAATCGAACTCGCTGCCTTGATGCAGAATCGCAATGTTGATGCTGTTGACTAATAGCCCCACGATCGCAGTAATCAGCATCGGCATACTTGAAATTTCAGGCGCAACCGTTTGGAATCGTGCGATCGCTTCCCACATAATCCACAGTGCCACCGCAACGAGTCCCAGCCCATTCAGCAATGCTGCCCAAGTTTCCGGCGATCGATGCGGTTTGATCGAAACCGTATTTTCACCAATCCAGCCCCACTGCATCGGAGCTTGTGCGATGCGAGTCGCAAACAATGCCAACAAAAGCGCAAAGCAATCCGAAACTAAATGTCCTGCCTCCGCAACAAGGGACAAACTATGGCTCGACACTCCGATCGCGCTTTCGATACCTGCAAAGCTTCCGACTAAAATCAGAGCCGCCAAAAGCTGACGCTGCTTGGTTTGTGGATCGTGAACAGGACAAGGACAATGCTTAGAATGAGGAACGCGCATCAGAATCTCAGCGAACGCAAATAGATGGAATTGTTGACTGTGAACAGTGTAGACGAGTTTCCGAAGCTTGAGCGATCGCGGTTTAGGTCTATCTCAATCTTGGGGCTTGCGAATGTTACAAACTCTATCAAAGTGGCAAGACTAGGAAAGATAGACCCCTCGAAAACCCTCTGTGTCCTAAGCTGCGAAGGAGTGATGCTGATATGGAATACGCAATTCCAGAACTTGAACCCATTAGCCGATTGATGAACCTCGATCGAGCGAAAAAAGCCAAAATGCTCGTGGTCGATGATGAACCGGACAATCTTGATCTGCTGTATCGAACCTTCCGTCGCGATTTTCATGTACTCAAGGCAGAAAGCGGAGTTCACGCGCTCCAGTTATTGGCTGAAGAAGGCGAAGTGGCGGTCATTATCTCTGATCAGCGGATGCCCGAAATGAAGGGAACAGAATTTCTCAGTCGCACTGTGCCGAACTTTCCCGATACGATGCGGATTATTCTGACGGGCTTTACCGATGTCGAAGATCTCGTCGAAGCGATTAACGCCGGACAGGTTTATCGATATATCACGAAGCCCTGGGATCCGAATGAACTGAAAACAGTCGTGCAGCGCGCTGCTGAAACATACGAATTGCTGAAACAACGAACCGAAGAACTTCGTCGATCGCAGGCTCAAACTGCGCTTTTATCCGCGATCGTCGCTGTGGCTCAAGATTCAACTGGCATCGAAAGTACCTTAGATCCGATCGCGGTTGCCTTTGGTCAAAATTTTCTTGCCGATCGCTGTGTGATTCAACTGATTGAAAATGACACATTGACCATGACCGGAACTTACGGAGTGAGCAGCGATCAGAATTTAGCCCCAGTCCAATTGGTGAAAGACGCGATCGCATCTCGATCAATGCAGGTTGCCACCGAGACGAACGATCCAGAATTTGGCGCACATCTGGTCGTTCCAGTGACGCTTCGAGATCAAGTTCTGGCAGTGCTATCTCTGCAATGGAAACGATCGCTGAATCTGCGCGAAGACGAACTGCTGTTGCTGCATCTCTCTGCCCGACAGGTTGCCCTCGCGCTCACTTGCAGTCGATCGATTCATAGCGCAGTTCCCGCATAGCGTTCTATCCGAAAGATTTACTCCCCGAAGTCTTCCCCGATTTCGGGGTTTTTTGTGTCACATTGAGAAGATATGATCTTTTGTGAAGCGCGATGGAACTCAAGGTTTTACCAAAACAAGCAATTCTGGCAAAGACATTTCACTGGATTAATGTCGTGAGCTTGTTTGTGATGCTGACGAGCGGATTGCAGATTTACAACGCAAATCCGGTATTTGGCGGGAGAGATGGCATTGCGTTCCCAGCCATTTTCACGCTGGGAGGATGGCTTGCGGGAGGACGAGATTGGCACTTTGCCGGAATGGGACTGTTTTCGCTGAATTTGCTGTGGTATGGAATTTATGTGCTGGTGACGCGCCGTTGGCAGCATCGCTTTGTCAGTCCGAATGATGTAAAAGCGCTTCAGATCGGGAAAAATCCAAAGCGCAAGTTTTACGCTTGGCATCGGGTTGCTTATACCGCGATCGTTCCCGTTCTCTTGCTTGCGATTCTCAGCGGCATCGGTATGTACAAACCCGCCCAATTTCCCTGGATTGTCGAGATGTTCGGAGATTGGCAAGCGTTGAGAATTGTGCATTTTTCGAGCGTGCCGACCGTGATTGGATTCGCGATCGTGCATTCTTTTCTGGCGCTCAAAGTGGGCGGTTCGCGGTTAATCGATTCGATGTTTTGGTGATGGCAATGCAGAATTTTTCGCGACGTGATTTTCTCAAAATCGCTGGAGTTTCTAGTTCAGGATTGCTCCTCGGCGGCTGTGGTGTGCCCATTTTTGCCGATGTTGTCGGCGCAGCCACAGAACCGCTGAATCAAAAAGTTGAGGAGCTTCTATTTAAGCCTCAAACGCTTGTCCCGGAATTCTTGCCCAGTCAGATTGAACCCGATAAGCTGATTGTGAATACGTTTGGATTTACGCCGGAAATTGATCCAAACCGATTTCGGTTGATCATTGATGGTGAAGTCAATCAACCGCTGTCGCTGAGTTTGGATGAGCTTTACAAATTGCCGCTCACTTCGACGATTACGCGATTGGTTTGCGTTGAAGGATGGGCAGCGATCGTGCAGTGGGGCGGAGTTCGGCTCCGGGATTT
>DATJEM010000074.1:0-3055 GCA_035496615.1 Leptolyngbya sp. | reverse complement strand
GATTTTTGCCGCAGCGGGAATTGGCGCGCTGAATGTGATGAATCTCAAAAGTCCTCAATCTGCGATTCTATCGGCACTGATTTACAATGCTTTGATCATTCCGGCTCTGATTCCGCTTGCACTAAAAGGCGTTCAATTTCGTCCATTGACTGCCGATCAATTGCTCAAACGCAATATTTTTATCTATGGGTTGGGCGGTGTGATTGCTCCGTTTATTGCCATCAAGCTGATTGATTTGATCATCCCGTTTGCTTAGTTCTTTGCTGTTTTACCTATGAAGCTGACTAATGACCCTTACCTTGCTTCGCTGCTTGAAGATGTCACCAAGCTCTGGTCACATCGATATCGAGTGCCTCGATCGCTGTTTCTTATGCTCTGTCTCAATTTGGTGATCGCCCCTGTAGTTCAAGCTGCGACCGGAAACGAACTGGCTCGTCCTCAAGCTTACGCGCTTGGTCTTTTGGGAATCGCCACGATCGCGCTTTCAATTTATCTATTTGTTGTGATGTTTCAGCCGGAGAGATTCTAATGAGTTTTGCAAGAGACTTCGGAAAAGCAGTACGATCGACGATCGTTTTATGGATTTTAGTGTGTCTTATCTATCCAGCACTGATGCTACTGATGGGACAAGTGATTTTTCCAAATCAAGCAAACGGAAGCTTGTTGAAAAATGCTCAGGGACAGGTGATTGGTTCGGCATTGATTGGACAGCCATTTAGCAGCGATCGATATTTCAACTCTCGCCCTAGCACGACGAGCTATAGTACTGCCAATCCTCAAAAAGATGATGCCGGAGTTTTGAAAACAGGAGTGTCAGGTGCAAGCAACTTAGCACCCAGTAATCCAGCACTGCTCGATCGGATCAAAACAGAGGTGAACCGACTCAAACAAGCCGGGATTCAACCGACTGCCGACTTGGTTTATACCTCTGGTTCTAGCCTTGATCCCCATATCACTCCGGCGGCTGCAAGAACACAGATTGCTCGAATTTCAGCCAAGAGAGGTGTCCCCCCCAATCAAGTCGAGAGGCTGATCGGACAAAATACCGACGGTCGGATTTTGGGAATTTGGGGCGAACCAGGGGTGAATGTTTTGAAATTGAATCTTGCGTTAGATGCGATCGGTCGCTAGCCCAGATTCGATTGAGTTGAAGAGGCAGGATCAAAGCTTAAACAACACTTGAACGGTTGAAACTGGTGATTTGGCTTATAGATTATTGCCTCACAGATTGCTAGCTCACAGATCGCTAAACCTGCCTCCTAACAAAACCTATTCCACGGCACTGATTGTTGCTAATGGTTCATGTATCATTCTTCTGATTCCGCTTCTAACCAAATAAATCTTCATGCTTCTCGACGCGGCAAGCATAAGATTTTCATCGGTATGGCTCCCGGTGTTGGCAAAACCTACAAGATGCTAGAGGAAGCCCATCAGCTTAAACGATCGGGCATTGATGTGGTTGTGGGACTATTGGAAACTCACGGGCGTAAAGAAACGACTGACAAAGCAGAGGGATTGGAACTGATCCCCCGGATGCCGATCGCAGCCAATCCCCGCCTGCACGAACTGGATCGATCGGCAATCCTAGCGCGATCGCCCCAGCTTGTTTTAGTCGATGAACTTGCTCATACGAATGCGCCTGGTTCAGATCAAGAAAAACGCTATCAGGATGTAGAAATTATCTTGGCAGCCGGAATTGATGTTTACTCAACGGTGAACATTCAGCACATCGAGAGTTTGAATGATCTGGTGGCTCGAATTACGGGTGTCGTTGTTCGAGAACGCATTCCCGATCGCATTTTAGAGGAAGCCGATCAAGTTGTGGTGGTCGATATCACGCCTGAAACTTTAGAAAATCGACTGCTAGAAGGCAAAGTTTATGCAACCGAGAAAATTCAGCAATCGCTTGATAACTTTTTCCAGCGGCGGAATTTGATCGCACTGCGGGAATTGGCGCTGCGGGAAGTCGCTGATACGGTAGAAGAAACAGCGAATAACCCCGCCTGGGTTGGACAGACCTGCAATATTCATGAACGGATTTTGATTTGCATTTCGACCTACCCGAATGCAATTCAGTTAATCCGTCGGGGCGCTCGAATTGCCAGCTATATGAATGCGCCGTTTTACGTAGTTTTTGTGGAATTCTTCGATCGATTTCTCACCAAAGAAGAAAGTCTGCACATTGAAACCTGCGAGAAACTCTGCCAAGAATTTGGCGGTGACTTCTTGCGAGTCCGACATCACGATATTTCTGAAGCGATCGCGCAGGTCGCGCAGCAGAAACACATCACGCAGATTGTTTTGGGCGAAAGTCAACGCCCCAAATGGGGACGCATCTTTAAAGGCTCATTGACTCAACGCTTGATGAATCTGATTCAAAAAAAGAATATTGATTTGCATATTATTGCAACTGAAGATTAATCTACTAAAACCCGAAAATAATAAGAGCGCTGCCCTTAGACAACGCTCTTACTCGTTTAGGTAATGTTAGAAAAAAGCGCGATCGCTTCGTGAATAAAAGGCTTAGATATAGAGAAGAAACATAGAGGTAAGCTTTAAACCAATTGGCTTAGGAGTATTGCTTCTTAGCCCGTTTTGCTTACATGAATAATTTATCCGGTTTCACTCGCCAAATCGCTCTATCTGAGGACAGAGCTACGTTAGGCTGCCTGTCTGAACTTGTCAAAACCCGTCATTCTTCTCACGGCAAATCGAAGATTATCGTGTGAGGCTTCTGTGTTATCCAGCTAAAATTGAAACAATCGGGATGATTCCTGATTCCAACTCTTCTCTACGCTTATGCCTACTATTCTTGTCGATCATCTCACCAAAACTTATCCAGTTGCCGTCAAAGAAGCAGGCTTCAAAGGCACAATCACGCATTTTTTCAAGCGTACTTATCGACAAGTAAAAGCTGTGCAAGATGTTTCATTTGCGATCGAGCCGGGTGAAGTAGTGGGATTTTTGGGCGCAAACGGAGCCGGAAAAACAACCACGCTAAAAATGCTCACCGGACTGATTCATCCTTCTTCGGGAAACGTCACCGTTGCGGGAC
>DATJEM010000073.1:0-3959 GCA_035496615.1 Leptolyngbya sp. | reverse complement strand
AGAAGAAAGGTAAACAGAATCACATTTGCGTCAATTGTGGGCGACAGTTTATCGATAGCGATGACCCGCCGCAAGGATACTCCGATGCAGTCAAGCGTGAATGCTTGCTGATGTACACCAGTAGTTTGACCGACCGAGAGTGGGAAATCATTGCTCCCCTACTGCCGAAAAAGAAACAGACTCGACCCCCCAAGTGGACAAAGCGCCAAATCCTGGATGGCGTGTTCTACCAACTGAAGAATGGCTGCAATTGGGAAGACTTGCCGAAGGACTTGCCCCTTATCCGCAGTGTTCTGGCATTACAAGCAGTGGCGCAAAGACGGCGTGTTTGAAGAGATACAGAGTGCATTGCACGCTCAAGTGCGAGAACGCGCCCAAAAAAACCGCAGTGGACGCGATTGATCATCATCGACTCACAAGCTGTGAAAAACACTTGCACGGCAAGCATCGAGAGTAAAGGATTTTGTCACTACAAATGCACCAATGGCATCAAGCGGCATTTGGCAGTCGATACATTAGGACTGCCGTTCTTCACGCACTGCACCAAAGCGAATGTGACCGATGACCAAGGCTTGACTGAGATGCTGATTGATCACTTAGACTATTTTCGCAACAAGCCAGTCAACATTCCCAAGATTACCATCTTGCTCGACCCCGGCTGCCATTCTGATACGATCCAGATGGCACTGGAACTGTTCTACCCACAGATTATGACCAAGATTCGCTTTCAACTGGCACCCAAACCGACCAAAGCCAAGAAAGCAGCGAACGGTAAAACTGGCTTTGTTCCGGTTGCGACTCGTTGGATCATTGAACGATCTAATGCTTGGATGAAACGGTGCAAGAGTCTCGTCAAGAACTTCGAGCGTACCTTGGATCATGCCAATACGAAGATCCAAGTCTGCTTCATCTGCTTAATGCTCAAGCGCTTGGCGCATGAATAAGATCCCAAATGGGTTCTATAGAACGGTGAGTCTGAACCACTCAAACTTGACCGCTCACCGTTCTTTCGAGCCTGCCACAGTTTTCTCAAACATGGGACTTTAGTCCTAGTCATTTTAGGAAAATTGGTTCATGTGGCAGAACTAGCTCTGCTGTTAGGATTCAACTATCGAACACCCGGATAGGTTCAATACTCTCTTAGTTCGACACTTTCTTCGTTTGATCCTCTGCTGAGTTTGATACTCTCTACCCACCTTTTCTAAGAAATTACCATGAAGTCCAAAGTTCTATCTTTATTGACCAGTGCGATCGCGCTTTCTCTATCTGTTGCGTCTGCGATTCCTGCGTTTGCTCAATCGACTCCTGCGCCAACTCCGACTCAGCACAAACAACACAAAGATTTCTTGAATCTGACCGCTGATCAAAAGGCGCAGATGAAGCAGATTCGACAAACCGAACGCACCACGATCGACAACATTCTGACTGCTGACCAAAAAGCCCAACTCGAAGCCGAACGCCAAAGCTATAAAGCCAATCACACCCAAGCCAATCGGAATATGTCGGCACCCGCAGAACGGAGGGCAATGCACCGCGATCCCTTTGCCTCGTTGAATCTGTCTGCCGAGCAACGCTCCCAAATTGAAGCTGCTCATACTACTGCAAAACAGCAAATGGACGCGCTTCTCACTCCAGCGCAGCGCCAACAAATTCAGCAACACATGAAGCAACATCAAGCGAATCAAAACCGCTAATCAAATCTGCTCAATGAATCGGAAATGGAGAATCGATCGGGTTCTCCATTTTCGTTGATGTGATTTCGTTGATGTAATTTCGTGAATACCAGCCGCACTCATCCGAACGATCGCGAATTTATTCTAAAACCTCAGCAGAATCATGAAGAAACCTGCGACAATAATCGCGATTCAACCAGAGGAATGTCGATGCAACTCACGCCGCAAGAAAAGGATAAGCTATTAATTTTTACTGCCGCTTTGGTCGCGGAACGCCGCAAAGCCAGAGGCGTAAAATTGAACTATCCCGAAGCGATCGCGTATCTTTCAGCGGCAATTCTCGAAGGCGCAAGAGATGGACAAACCATTGCTGAATTAATGAATTACGGCACTACGCTTTTGACCCAAGACGACGTGATGGACGGAATTTCTGAGATGATTCACGACGTTCAGGTCGAAGCGACGTTTCCAGATGGGACGAAGCTCGTTACGGTTCACAACCCGATTCGATAGGAGAATAGCTGAATGATTCCTGGTGAAATGCTGATCGAAGATGGTGAAATTGAACTGAATGCAGGGCGAGAAACCGTCACGTTAACAGTCGCAAATCAGGGCGATCGACCGATTCAAGTTGGCTCCCACTTTCATTTTTTTGAGGTGAATGCAGCTTTGGACTTTGATCGCGATCGTGCCCGTGGAATGCGACTGGATATTCCCGCCGGAACAGCGGTACGGTTTGAACCCGGCGACGATCGAGAAGTCACGCTTGTGGCATTAGCCGGATCGCGGCAGGTTTACGGATTTAACGCCAAAATCGAAGGCGCACTGGATGAGAAACCGAAGAAAAGCAAGAAGAAAAATAAATAAAGGTTGCAATTGAAATGTTGCGATTCCCACTTTAATTCAGGATCGATTAAGCTGTGCATAACTTTGCGATCAATGCCGATTATGCACTTTAGAGACTCCCGCCGCCTGAATTTAAACTACTTAAGTACATTGAAATCCGTGTTGAATCTGCTGAAAGATCCAACTCAAACGGAGTCGATTTATGATGTCGAAGATGCTTTACTCCGATCGCATCCCCAGACAATGGCGACCTCAGTACACTATATGCTCAGTGATCCGCAAATTGTGGCACTGGCTAGAGAACGATATCTTGCAACAACACCGGATCTGACCACGCTGATGACCTGCCCCGCGAACTCGTTGGGCTATGCGTTCGCGCAGTACATTTCTTCATCCGGTTTTGATCCCGGTTTCTACCGCAAAATTGAAGTTGTCGATGATGAAACCTACTTGCTATTTCGACTCCGCCAAACCCACGATATTTGGCACGTTGTCACCGGAATGAGCGTTGATGTGCCGGGAGAGCTTGGACTCAAAGCCTTTGAACTGGCGCAAACTCGTCGTCCCCTGGCTGGAATCCTGATTGCAGGCGGATTTCTCAACATCTTGCTCAATCAGCCAGAACTGTTAGATCGACTGCTCGATCGGGTTGCAACAGGCTATCGGATGGGTGCAAAAGCCAAGCCGTTGTTGGCGCAAAAATGGGAAGAACATTGGGAAAAACCCCTGTCTGACTGGCGATCGGAGCTTGGAATTACACCGATGCCCGTTTATGTTCCTTGAGGATTGCAAATGTATCGACTCTATAACTTTCCCCCATCTGGCAATTGTTACAAAGTTCGATTGTTACTCACACAATTGGGCTTGCCGTTTGAATGTGTCAATGCCAATATCCTTCAGCAAGAAACTCGAAGACCAGAGTTTTTGCAGAAAAATCCGAACGGAAAAGTCCCAGTTTTAGAAACTGAGTCAGGAGAATTTCTAACTGAATCGAATGCCATTCTGATTTATTTAGCAAATGATACTCAGTTCTATCGCAGCGATCGCTTACAACAAGCCGAAATTCTGAAATGGCTCTTTTTCGAGCAGTCCAGCCTCGGTGCCAACTTATCGCGTCCTCGATTCTGGATTTCAGTTGTAAAGCAAGCCGATCAATTTGCCGCTTTGATTGACTATCATCACCGCTTAGGAAAGGCGGCACTTGATGTCCTTGAACAGCAGTTGACAAACCGTTTATTCTTGGTTGACGATCGCTATTCGATCGCAGACATCGCCATCTATTCCTATGTTCATGTTGCGGATGAAGGCGGATATGATCTCACGAAGTTTCCAGCCATTCAAGCTTGGTGTGAGCGCGTGCGATCGCAACCAAACTATATTTCAATCACGGCTTAACTACGATCGACCATAACGAGCCAACAACCATAAAGCAACCTTCTC
>DATJEM010000072.1:0-11141 GCA_035496615.1 Leptolyngbya sp. | reverse complement strand
CGCTTCTAAACTATTCTATTGTATAGGTTCAGTTCTACAGTTAAGGGCTGAATCCGCTTTCGCTTGACTCGCTTCCCTCACCGCTTTATGAATATAACCCGCTGATCTCGTAAATGTCAACAGGTTCTTTCGGAAAATTTTGAGGAGTTGGGCAGAATAGCCAATTAGCCTCGCAGATAAAGGTTTGTAGCGGGGTTTTGAAAAACCAGGTACGGAGTATAAGGGATTAATCGGAACAGCCATTTCCACCGCTATAGTCTTTATCACTACAATCAGTCCAGTCACCGCTATTTCCTATGCAATTGCTGTAGTGGTTGCCACTGTTCACTTCATTCATCCACTGTTGTCTGTAATCCCACCAAGTAGATTTTTCGCATTGAGGGGTCAGCCATCTCAAGATGCCTATGAAAGTTTGGGTCAACCCTATGATTGCCGTAATCGAGACAAAAAGAGGTACTATGTGATGCTGCATATTTCGCTATTGAGAAATCTAAAGTTAAAGAACAAGAAATCAGCGCAGTATTGTTACAAATAGTGCGCCGACTGCTCTAAAAGCGAGTTCAGTGGCTTAAAGCGCTGCGATCGCGTTCTCTTGTTTCGCAAACAATTTGAGAATTCGTTCTGCCATCTGTGGCGGTGTGAGTTCTAGGGCTGCTTTCGACTGATCCGGAGTCGCGTGATCAACCAGAATATCTGGAACACCAATGCGCGTAACCGGAACAGTGACCTCAGCGTCCATGAGTGATTCAGAGATCGCACTTCCAAATCCGCCGGGCAGACAGCCCTCCTCAAGCGTTACGACTCGACCGATCTTTTGAGCGAGTGGCAGAATCAATTCTTCGTCAAGCGGTTTTGCAAATCGAGCATTGATCACCGTCGCTTCGATGCCATGCTCACTGAGAATTTCAGCGGTTTGCATCGCAGGGTAAACCATAGAGCCATAGCCAATCATCAAAAGATCGTCCCCTTGGCGGAGAATTTCGCCTTTGCCGATCGGCAATGTTTCCCAACCTTCTTCCATCAGGGGAACACCGTAGCCGTTGCCGCGCGGATAGCGCATCGCGATTGGGCTAGCGGTGTGATTGATTCCGGTAACGAGCATCCGCTGAAGTTCGGCTTCGTCTTTGGGAGCCATTAGCACCATGTTGGGAATCGATCTTAGATAGGCAATGTCGTACATTCCCTGGTGAGTAGGTCCGTCTGAACCGACGATTCCAGCGCGATCCATGCAGAAGAATACGGGCAGGTTTTGGATACAGACATCATGAACAATTTGGTCGTAAGCCCGTTGGAGGAATGTGGAATAAATGGTTGCGACGGGGCGCATTCCTTCGCAGGCTAAACCTGCCGCTAGGGTGACGGCGTGTTGTTCCGCAATGCCAACATCTATATATTGATTGGGAACTCGCTTTTGGAAAATGTCGAGTCCGGTTCCGGTTGCCATTGCAGCCGTGATGCCAATGATCCGGGGATTGTTTTCAGCTAGGGTGCTGAGGGTTTCGCCAAAGACTTTGGAATAGCTGGGGGGTTTGGGCTTGTTGGAGGGAATTGCTTTTCCGGTCGCAAGATTAAACGGCGTTTGGGCATGGTAACCAACTTGATCTTGTTCTGCGATCGCGTAGCCTTTTCCTTTCATCGTTGCCACATGAACCAGAACTGGACCAGGGTGTTTATGAGCTTCTTTGAAGGTGGCAATGAGTTCTTCTAAATTGTGTCCATCTACCGGACCCATGTAGGTAAAGCCCAGTTCTTCAAAAACGGCTCCCACTTTTGGCACAGCAAGGCGCTTCATCCCTTCTTTGAGGCGCGACAATTCTGGAGAGAACGGCATATTCTTGACCTGTTCTTCGAGGTTATCGGCGAGGAATTGAACGGGTGGACTTAGCCGCATTTTGTTTAAATAGCGGGGAATTGCGCCAACGTTCGGAGAGATTGACATCTCGTTATCGTTGAGAACGACCAGAAGGTTGGTTTTGGGTAAGTGCCCCGCGTGGTTGATCGCTTCGAGTGCCATTCCGCCTGTGAGTGCGCCATCGCCAATCACAGCAGCGACTTTGTAGTTATCGCCTTGAGCATCCCGCGCGAGTGCCATGCCGAGTGCAGCAGAAATGCTGGTAGAAGCATGACCTGCACCAAAATGATCGAATTTGCTTTCACCGCGCTTTAGATAGCCTGCGATGCCGTTCTTTTGTCGTAGCGTGTCGAAGTTGGCGTAGCGTCCCGTGATCAGTTTGTGGGGGTACGCTTGGTGTCCGACATCCCAGATCACTTTGTCGCGATCGAGATCTAGGGTTTGATAGAGGGCGAGGGTTAATTCAACAACACCTAAACCAGGACCGAGGTGTCCCCCAATCGCTGCCACAGTTTGCAAGTGCTTCTCGCGAATTTGGCGGGCAATTTGCTGAAGCTGAAAAATCGACAAGCCGTGCAACTGGTTTGGGTGGGTCAATTCACTCAAATGCATACCGGGGTATCCTTCGGATGATGTGATGTGAGCGGTAGTTGGAGCTACCTCTTATCACTCTAGTTCATTGAGGGTAATGAATTAGAGTACTCGTATGCAAATTGCAATCTTTTGCCGTGATAAAAATTTAGATCCGATCGGAATTTATCGCAGTCATTCTGTGCTTAAAAACCCTACGGGTGGAATCTCATTGTGTTTCACGCTTGCTCGGCTGAAAGATGTGCCACAATTTCTGTGAAGATTGCAACCTGTGGGATGAGGATTTTATTGATGTTGATGCGAAATGTGATGCAGTCGAGAGGAATGCGAGGCGCGATCGGCGCGATCGTGACAGGAAGCTTAGTTGGGTTAGCGATTCCGGCAAAAGCAGGGGTGCTAGATGATGTTTTCTTCCGTCGGACAGTAGACGATGCAAATTATGCTGAGTGTGCGCGAGATTTGGCTCGGAGCAATGTGACAGCGGCGCTTGCTGCTGAAGCGTGTGCGAATGCAACTCGTCCGGAGGATTTGGGGGTTTGTGTCAGTCGCATCACACGCGGTCAAGTTTCGGCAGACGATGCCTTGTCTGTCTGTCGTCGAGTTCGTCGTCCGGTTGCGGCTGCAAACTGCGTGGTGGATATTAGCCAAAAAGCGCCACCGACCGCTTTTGGAAACGTTTTAGAAGGTTGCCGTCAAAGTTTGTTGCCGGAGCGCTTTTCTAAATGTGTGGTGGATTTGAGCCGAGAATTGAAGCTGGCAACAGATCAATCGATCGCGAATTGTATCGGTGCAGTCGATTTTGCGGGTGATATCCCTCCAACCGTATTACCCGGCGCAAATACAACATCTCCTGTTGTTTCGCCGATTAATCCTCCGGTTTCACCAGGTCAGACGGCACCAATTCAATCGCCTACTCCACCGACGACTACGCCTAAAACTGCGCCTGGAACCGTCATCCCCCAGCGATTCTGAGGTAAACTCGGAACTCAGAACAATTTTCGGGGTCGGGCGCTGAGTTCCGAATTTTTCTTATGATCAACATTTCTCAACTGCTGGCTGAAGAACTATCGCTGCGATCGTTCCAGATTACAAATGCGCTGGAATTATTTGCAGAAGGGGCGACGGTTCCATTTATTGCGCGGTATCGCAAAGAGCGGACGGGCGAAATGAATGAAGTGCAGTTGCGGGATTTGTTCGATCGGTTTACCTATCTCACAGAATTAGAAGAGCGAAAGAAAAGTATTCTCGAATCGATCGAGTCTCAAGGAAAATTAACCGAGGCGTTAAAGCTCAAAATTGAGGCTTGTTTGCAGAAGAATGAGCTAGAAGATTTATATTTGCCATATCGTCCGAAGCGGAGAACGAGAGCGACGATCGCAAAAGAAAAAGGTTTAGGAGATTTAGCAGCATTCATCACTTCATTGAATCAATCGAATGCGCCATCGATCGGATTAGAAGACGAAGCAGAGAAATATGTGTCCGAAGAAAAGGGCGTTAAAACAATTGAAGAAGCGCTGAATGGTGCAGCAGATATTTTAGCGGAAGAAGTTTCAGAAAAAGCAGAATTACGAGCGTATTTGCGAGAATTTCTATTCGAGACAGGAGTGTTTGTCTCTCAAATTAAAAAGGATCATGCTGAGGGCAGTACTAAGTTTGAAATGTATCGAAATTATCAATCGAAAGTGAAAGCGATCGCGCCTCATAATCTTCTTGCTTTGTGCCGAGGGGAATCAGAGGGAATTCTAAGCTTTGAGCTTGCGTTTGATGAGGAGTCGGTACTCCAATATTTGGAGTCTGAAATTATTCGGACTAAAGCGAAACCTGTGCGGGAATTTTATCGATCGATGCTAAAAGATGCGTTTAATCGATTGATGAAAAACTCGATTATTTCGGAAGTACGATCGCAGAAAAAACAAGAAGCCGATACCGAATCGATCAAAACGTTTGAAACAAATTTAAGAGAACTTTTGCTCTCGGCTCCGGCGGGAATGAAACCGACTCTAGCGATCGATCCCGGATTTCGGACAGGCTGCAAAGTTTCTGTGTTGGATCAAACCGGCAAATTTCTGAAGTATGAAGCAATCTTTCCACATACCGGAGCAGAAAAACGTAAGCAAGCGGCGATTTCTTTAAGGCAATTGATCGAAAAATATCAGATTGAATTGATTGCGATCGGGAACGGAACCGCAAGCCGTGAAACCGATGAATTCGTCGCAGAAGTTTTCGCAACGTTGGAAAAAAAGCCGATCAAAGTAATCGTGAATGAGTCGGGTGCTTCAATTTATTCGGCGAGTCCGGTCGCGATCGCCGAATTTCCCGATTTAGATATCACGGTTCGAGGAGCGATTAGTATTGGTCGGCGCTTACAAGATCCATTAGCTGAATTAGTCAAGATTGATCCAAAGTCGATCGGCGTTGGGCAATATCAGCACGATGTTGATCAAAAGCTCTTGAAGAAGAAGCTAGACGAAACCGTTGAAAGTTGCGTAAATTATGTCGGCGTTGATCTAAATACTGCATCGAAAGAACTTTTGATATTTGTATCGGGTGTAAGTTCCACGATTGCAAATAACATTGTGGCTTATCGGAATGAGAACGGGGCATTTCGCGATCGCAAATCTCTTCTAAAAGTCCCAAAACTAGGCGCAAAAACATTTGAGCAAGCCGCAGGATTTTTAAGAATTCGAGGTGGAAAAAACCCGCTTGACAACACAGCGGTTCACCCCGAAAGCTATGCGATTTTGGAAGCGATCGCGAAAGATTTGAAAGTGCCCATTTCCCAAACTGATCAAATTGTTTCGCAGCTTAAATCAAACTTGAAAAAGTACGTGACGGAAGCGATCGGAGAGCCGACATTGCGCGACATGATTAGCGAATTAGAAAAGCCAGGACGCGATCCCCGTGCTGAATTCAAATACGCAACTTTTAAGGAAGGAATCAAAGAAATCTCTGATTTAAGAATTGGAATGGAGCTTGAAGGAATCGTCACTAACGTCGCGAATTTCGGAGCATTTGTAGATATCGGAGTCCATCAAGACGGCTTGATCCATGTTTCGCAAATGAGCGATCGCTTTGTCAGCGATCCAAATCAAATCGTCAAGGTTGGGCAAGTGGTAAACATTCGAGTTTTAGAAGTGAATCAAGCTCTAAAACGAATTAGCCTATCGATGAAATCAGAAGGTCGATCGGAAGTTCAATCAGAAGCAAAAACTACCTCAACAAAAAATCAAGTTACTCCGAAGAAAGTTGAGCAGAAACAAGCGACTCAGAAACCATCTGAGCAGAAAACCTCTCAAAAACCGCCTTCACTGAATGATCTGAAATCAAGATTTGGGAAAAAAGCCTAACTAGATTTGCGATCGCCGTGTGTCGGACAAGGTGGAGCCGAAATCGAACGATCGAGCCAGCCCACCGCTTGCTGCAATCGCGGTAACGCCTCTTCAGGATTTTCTTTGAGCAAATAGACCAAAGCCACCGCAGATTGTTCGATCGCTCTAGCTTTCCGATTCGATTTGAGCCGATGCCAATCACGATCGCCAATGCTCAACCGTTCGACCAGAGCTTGAGCAAGCTCGATCGTGCTGACCTCTGAGAGCGATTGCTGAGAAGAAAGAGTTTCTGACATAAGAAAGAATGAGTAAAATGAAGCGTCTATCACCTATTCTGACGCATGGCGGCTTCCCCTACCGACGAAATTAATTTTGATCAGGCTTTAGAAAATGTTGAGCGATCGTTATCCGACCTAAAAGATCGTTATGCTCAAATTCAACGAGATCAAGAAAGGCTTGAGACACTCCAGCAGCGTAAAGCCGAACTAAAAAAAAGCAAATCTTCCGGTTTCAAAACCGAATTGCGAGAAATTGAGCAACAATTAGAAGAGCTAGAAATCAATCTGGAGAGCCGACTTTTCTCTTGGTCAGGCTTGAAAGAAGTTTTCTGGCAGGCGGTACGATTTGGGGGATTGGGAATTGCGATCGGTTGGTCGCTTGCCTTTATTACCCTCAAAACTCCAACGCCAACAAATTCCTCCACACCCTCTACTGTGTCTCGCCCCTAACGTTTTATGACTCGACGTATTGCAGAACTTCTCCGCGCTGGTCAACCTGATGAAACCGTCATGATTCAAGGTTGGGTACGCACCAAGCGAGAACAAAAAGGATTCTCATTCATTGAAGTCAATGATGGGTCTTCAATGGCAGGACTGCAAGTGGTGATTAATCAGGATGTGCCAGATTACGAGGCGAGTCTAAAACGAATTAGCACTGGGGCATCGGTTGAAGTTTCTGGCGTGCTGGTGCCGTCGCTGGGAAAAGGTCAGCGGATCGAACTCAAAGCCAGCGAAGTGAAAGTCTACGGAGAAGCTGATCCCGAAACTTACCCGTTGCAGAAAAAGCGGCATTCGTTTGAGTTTTTGCGAGATATTGGGCATTTGCGATCGCGCACCAACACCCTCAGCGCCGTTTTCCGAGTCCGAAACGCCTGTGCAACTGCGATTCATCAATTCTTTCAAGAGCGCGGCTTTTTGTGGGTACATACTCCGGTGATTACTGCGAGTGATGCCGAGGGCGCGGGTGAAATGTTCGCGGTCACAAGCTTAAATCTGAAACAAGTTCCGCTCACCGCAGCAAAAGAAATTGACTACAGCCAAGACTTTTTTGGCAAGCCTGCTTATTTAACGGTAAGCGGACAGCTTGAAGCCGAAATTATGGCGATGGCATTCAGCAATGTTTATACGTTTGGTCCAACCTTTCGAGCGGAGAATTCCAACACTTCAAGACACTTAGCCGAATTTTGGATGGTTGAACCAGAGATGGCATTTTGTGATCTCGATGGCAATATGGATTTGGCGGAAGCATTCTTGAAATATATCTTCAGCTACGTGATGGAACATTGCCCCGAAGATATGGAATTTTTCAATGCCCGAATTGATGATTCGGTATTGGCAACCGCAGAGAATATTATCAATAATCAGTTTGAGCGAATCACTTATACAAACGCGATCGAGCTTCTAGAAAAAGCTGACAAAAAATTTGAGTATCCGGTTGAATGGGGCTTAGATTTACAATCGGAACATGAGCGATATTTGGCTGAGGATTTGTTTAAAAAGCCAACGATCGTCACCGATTACCCCACACAAATCAAAGCGTTTTATATGCGCTTAAGTGATGACGAAAAAACCGTTCGAGCAATGGACATTCTCGCGCCCAAAATTGGAGAAATCATCGGCGGATCGCAGCGGGAAGAACGGCTAGACGTTTTAGAACGCCGCATCATTGCACAAGGATTAGATCCCGCAAACTACTGGTGGTATTTGGATTTGCGGCGTTATGGAACCGTTCCCCATGCTGGATTTGGTTTGGGATTTGAACGATTAGTTCAATTCATGACCGGAATGGGCAATATTCGTGACGTGATTCCATTTCCGCGTGCGCCGATGAGCGTAGAGTTTTAGAATGAACACGATCAAGATCATTGTTGAAAGGCACTCTAATGGCTATATTTCCTATCCTTTAGGAAGTGAAGGTGTTGTCGTTGGAGAGTTGGAGAGGGAGACACTTACTAGGAAGCTTTAGCCGATGTCAAATCTGCAATTCGTTTTCACGTTGAGATTTTTGGAGAAAAAGTACTTGATCCTGAGACGTGATAGGTAACAATAATTAGCTTTTTAAAGGGAACTCTGTTCTTAGCAGAATTTCCCTATAGATATGAAAAAGGCTTTCATTCTTTCCGCTATAATTATGCTTGCGGCTTCTGCGGGATGCAGATCAGAAAATATCTCTACCGAATCATCTGTACAAACCGTATCTAGTCCGACTGTATCAAGTGCCCGAACTCCTGAGCAGGATCTAGCAGTAATCGATGGAAACGGTAGACCTATCGATGGTTCTGAAGCGGTCATTGCAGCGTTGCTGGATAGAGCAGAGCCAAAATGTACTGAGGGTAGAAGAGGCGTTGCTGATTTAAGCGTGAAAGCTGTTGAGGTGGCGAAAAGCAAAGGAGCAAGAACCAGTAATTTTGATATGCTGACAGGCGCACTAAAAGTACTGGATTTGTACGATCAGCCTCAAGAGTGTCTTGGAGTATTCGCTGCACTGGTTGTATCAGTCACAGAATAAGATCAGCAGAAATTAATAGAGTCCACAATCTCAAGCCATGCAACAATCGAAACGTAACTAATCGCAATTTCTTTCGTTGAAATCTGTAAACTCCATAACACTCCAAGCTCGATCACACAATCGCCTTGCAAAATGAAAATAGCAGGCGACTTTTGTGATCCCGTCTGTTACATACTGCGATGGCACTAATGAATCGATTGCCCCAACAAGCTGAAAGTGAAACCCGCACTCGAATTCTTAAAGCGGCACTAAAGCTGTTTGCGAAGCAAGGTTACGATGGCACGACCACACGAGATTTGGCAGAAAAGGCAGGTGTCGCAGAAGGAACGCTATTTCGACATTTCACCAACAAAAAAGCAATTTTGATCGAAGTCGCAACGCAAGGCTGGATCGAAATTTTGACTGATCTGCTGACCGAATTGAGCGAAATGGGCAGCTACAAAGCGATCGCACAAGTGATGCGAAAACGCATGATGAATTTGCACCAGAATGCGGATCTGTTCAAGGTTTGTTTTATGGAAGCCCAGTTTCACCCGGATTTGCGCGATCGCATTCAATTAGAGGTGGTCGATAAAATGACGGATGTTGCAGAAGCATTCTTTCAAACTGCAATGGATCAAGGCATCTATCGCCAAATGAGTCCGAGATTAGTCGCGCGGGTGTTTTTGGGAATGTTTACGATCGCTGGATTTAGCCAAGAGACGATTATGGCTCCCGGTAGTTCGCCCAACGAAATGAAAGAAATGGCAGAAGGAATTGCCGATATCTTCTTAAATGGAGTTTTAGCAGAAAAATCCTCATGAGTCGATTGGCTGAAATACTCAAATCCAGAAGACAACGGCTTGCCGAATTGATTGATTTTCCGGTGCTGCTGCGATCGGGCGCGTTCAAGTCGCGCAATTTTCCAGCCAATACGTATCCATTTCGCGCCAGTAGCCATTTTCTCTATTTTGCAGGCTTGTCTTTGCCGGATGCTGCCGTCCGAATTGAGGACGATCGCTTAACGCTGTTTCTCGATGATCCAAAGCCTTCAAGTGCGCTTTGGCACGGAGAAGCCCCAACTCGCGATCAGATTGCCGCAGAAATGGGAGCCGATGACGCTTATCCACTGTCTGAAATAGCCACATTTGCCGCAGTTTCAGATGATCCAGAATTCACGAATGCGATCGTCAAACTGCGGTTAATTCAGGACGAAAGCGCGATCGCTGAAATTCGCAAAGCCATTGCCGTTACGGTTGAAGCGCATCAGGCAGGAATGCAAGCAACTTTGAAGGCTCAAACGGAATCCCAGATTCGAGCGGCGATGGAAAGCGTGATTCTGTCGCACAACATGACCTGTGCTTACAACAGCATTGTGACGGTACACGGCGAAGTTTTGCACAATGATCAGTATCACCATTCTGTGCAGCCGTCTGATTTGATTTTGGCGGATGTAGGCGCAGAAACTCAGACCGGATGGGCATCCGATATCACACGCACTTGGTCGGCAAGTGGAAACTTTTCGCCAACTCAGCGCGCAATTTACGAGATTGTATTAGAAGCGCACGATCGAGCGATCGCAAAAATTCGCCCCGATATCGAGTACCGTGACATTCACTTACTCGCGTGTGAAACACTAGCAGAAGGGCTGGTCGAACTCGGAATCTTGCGCGGCAATCCAGCCGATTTAGTAGAGCAGGATGCTCACGCTTTATTTTTTCCGCATGGAATCGGGCATCTGTTGGGTTTAGATGTGCATGATATGGAGGATTTGGGCGATTTAGCAGGATATGAGCCGGGTCGATCGCGCAGCTCTCGATTTGGATTAGGCTATTTGCGACTCGATCGACCGCTAAAAGCCGGAATGATGGTGACGATCGAGCCTGGTTTCTACCAAGTTCCAGCCATTCTTAATGATCCGGCGCGTAGAGAAAAATATCGCGAGGCGGTGAACTGGGATCGATTAGCTAGTTTTGCTGATGTTCGTGGAATTCGGATTGAAGATGATGTTCTAGTGACACCGGAAGGCTCAGAAGTATTAAGTCTTGCCTTACCGACAAACCTGGAGCAGATTCAAAAACAGGTAAAATCTTGACATCCTCACCGGGCTAAAGCCACGGTGATTCCAAGAATCACTTCTTAGACCTTTCTGCTTCAACGCAACTGCCATCAGACTGATGCCTATCCGGTCTTACGTTCGCTCCACAGACTTTCACCGCAAGCCCTGCGGCAAGAATGTTTTGTGCAGCGTTGATATCCCGGTCATGGTGCGTCCCACAGTTGGGGCAGTCCCATTCACGGATATTCAACGGCAGTTTTTCAATGATGTGACCGCACTTACCACACCGCTTAGAACTCGGAAACCAACGGTCAATCTTGACCAACGTGCGACCATACCAATCACACTTGTATTCAAGCTGTCTGACCAATTCACCCCAGCTTGCATCACTGATAGACAGAGCAAGTTTCCGGTTCTTCACCATGTTCTTCACAGCCAAATCCTCAACGGCGATGGTTTGGTTTTCACGCACCAATCGAGTCGTCAGCTTGTGGAGAAAATCCTTTCGAGCATCACTGATTTCTTGATGCACTTTTGCCACTTT
>DATJEM010000071.1:0-6754 GCA_035496615.1 Leptolyngbya sp. | reverse complement strand
TTGAAGCCGCGATCGACGGGGCAAGGTGGATTAGTTTACTATTTCCTCAATCAATCCGGCGAAGGCTTTCTGTTACCCATGCGGGTCGTTGGGTTTGCGAGATTAGTAAATCGAGTGCAGGCAGAAACGGGGATTGATACGACAGATGTTAAGCCTTTGTCCCAACCGTGGATGTATCTAATTCTTTTGGGATTTACGATGTTGCTGTTGTTGATTGATGCTTGGACAGTTTCGACCGCGATCGCGTTAGGCAAAATTTGATGTTGTTACGTCTACAGCAGGTAAGCTATGCGACTGGCGCGATTGAACTACTGCGGAATGTTTCGTTTGAAGTGCAGAAGGGCGATCGAATTGCGATCGTGGGAGCTTCTGGATCAGGCAAAACAACCTTGCTACGATTGCTGAATCGACTGATTGAGCCAAGTACAGGGACAATTCAGTTTGAAGAAAAAGACTATCAATCGATTCCAGTCTTGCAATTGCGTCAACAGATTTTATTCGTGGCACAAGAGCCGAAACTGTTTGGCATGACCGTGCGAGAAGCATTGAGCTATCCTTTGAAGCTGCGAAATTTCAAAGCGATCGATCGATCGATCAGCGAAGTGATCGATCGCATGAACATTCCGCGAGAGTGGCTCGATCGTAGTGAACTAGAGCTTTCAACTGGGGAAAGACAGTGGATTGCGATCGCGAGAGGACTGATCTGTCAGCCTGCGGTGTTGTTGTTAGATGAACCGATCGCCAACTTAGATGCAAACCGCAGCGAACAACTGCTGAAAATTCTAGCTCAGGTCGATTGTACAGTTCTAGCGGTCGTTCATCAGTTTGAGTGGGCGGCACAGGTGAGTCAGCGAGTCTTACAGTTGCATCGGGGGCAGCTCGTTCAGGATGAACTCTGCGATCGAATCAATTGGCAGACGGTGAGAACCACGATCGCGCAAACTGAAGCTGAAGAAGCCGCTGAATGGGACTAAGCGAATATCTCCGGAGATCGCTCTCAGCCTCTCGACGGGTGTCGTTGAGTTATCCGACTCGCATTTCTTGTGGGGTTATCCTAAACTTTTGCCTTCTTGCGAACTGCCTTGCGTAAGCGAGAGATACCGAACATGCCGAACCCCAATAATGGATTAAATGCGAACGGAACAGGTGTAACTGCTGAGTCGGAAAATGCAACTTGATTCACTCTAAATTCTGCGCTTGCAGAGGTTGTGTTGTCCCCAATAAAGATTGTATTAGCAGTTTTGTAAGGATTGGGAAACGGTGTTGTCACCTCTGAAGTGTAGTCCCGCAGACGACCCGCTAAAATTGGCGTGGTGTAGTTGTTGTTGGCGTAAAGGAAATAGTTGCTATTGAGAATCGAAAGATCGTACTGATTCACATTCGTTCTCGTGTCAAATGCTACTCCTTCTGCTTGAGTGAATCGAGTTCCTTGAGGATTTGCGCCTGGAGATGCTTTGATCGCGCCGTCTTCTTGTGCCCAGATTCGATCGACAAAGAACCCTAGCTCGATCGCTTTGGTGATGTCAGAACTCACGATCAGAAGGCTTAATCCCGCCCGATCGTCCAGGCTATCGACATCTGGGTTGTTGGATGCGTTTGCGTTCCGAAATTCTTTCAGCAGTTGCAGATCGAATCGAAGGTGATATCCAGCGGCGGCGTTGAGAACGGTACCCACACGACTATAACCAGATTCGATGTTGGTGTTAGTGGTGCTGTCGAAGATTGTCCCATTGGCATCAGATGTCTGGGTGGACGAGGCAGTTGGAGCGCCTGGTCGTTTATCGAGGTATATCCAGCCCGGACTACTAGAAAGAGTGCCTGTAGAGCCGTCATAAAGCGTTGTCGTCAGCGCAGAAGCTTTAGGCGTTCCAAGTAGTAGAAAGGAACCCGCGATCGTCGTCATCAACAGTCGTTTCATCGTGCCATCTTTCATAGCGTTATCACGTTATCAATAGAGCGTAAAGCGGATCAACTCGCGATGAGCTTCGGAACTGAATTAGGAGTCGTAGGACGGATTAAATCTCGATCAAGAATCTCGTAAAGTTTCCTCAATTGTTGAGCCGGGTCGCAGAGTAAACTTGCACGAGCAAATCCAGCTTGTGCAAGTAGATCGCGAGCGTTCGCATCAGTGATCAATTGCTTCAAAGCTTGCGCGATCGCCTGTGAATCATTCGGTGGAACTAACACACCGCATGAACGATCGACAATTTCGGAGGCAGCCCCGATCTCAGTGGTAACAATCGGCAATCCCGCATAAAGCGCTTCAATAAATGCAATCCCAAACGGTTCTCCTTCTGTATTCGGTTGGCAATGAATATCAGCAGCAGCTAGGATTTGCGGTATATCCGATCGCTGACCTAGAAACTTAATGCGATCGACAATTCCCAACGTTTGCGCTTGCTCCTGAAGCGCCGTTAGATAGCGTTGCTCGTGAGGTCGCTGCACTCCGCCAGCAATCCAGACTTCCCAATTTGGCAAATCTTTTAGCTCAGAAACAGCAGAGAGCAACAATTGATGCCCTTTCCAAGCTTCTAATCGGCAAGCTTGAACGATGACAATGCAATCATCTGAAGTTTTTAGCTGCGATCGAATCGGATGGCGTAAAGCGCGATCGCACAGGGCGGGATTAGAAATGGGCGGATAAGCCACGCGATTCAACGCACCAGGATAGAGTTTTGGCAAAGATAATTGAGTATATTTGCTATTTGCGATCGCTAAGTTTGGCACAGTTTTTTTTGCCAATCGTTCGATCCACTGCTGTCCTTTAACCGTGTCATGACCGTAGAAAACCAGCGGTAACTGTTGAGCTGTCACCACCGATCCAAAAATCGCTTGTATCCAGGCAGCATGGCAAATGACAACATCAAATGTTCCTTGCTGTAAGATTGTTTTGAGGCACGATCGAGCATTCCGGATTGTCCAGGGTTTGCGAATCTGTACGGCTCCAAGCGGATGTACAATCGCTCCTGCTGCTTGAAGCTCTGTCAACAATCGCCCTCGAAAACAAAGCGCAAACTCATGCTGCATCTGGGGCATCAACGCTTGCGTGTTTGCCAATGTAACGAGATAGGTTTCGATTCCACCAAACAAATTTCCAGCATACAGATGCAAGACTTTCATCACACACGCTCAACGATTGCTTAAACTAACACAGGCTGTAACACCTGCTGCTGAATCACTTGTTGATAGAGTCGCAAACTCTCCTGCGCCATCACGACTTGATCAAACTGCTGCGATCGTGCTTGACTTGCGATCGCTAGTCTTTCTCGGAGCAGGGGGTCTTGCAACAATTGATTCGCTGCCTCTGATAGCGCTCTAGCATCATTCATCGGCACAGTTAAGCCTTCGATCCCATTGCGACTGACCCACGTTACGCCACTGTTTGGAATTGCTGTATTAATCACGGGGCAACCACTCGCCATCGCTTCTACCTGCACCAATCCAAATGCTTCACTGCGCGCATTTGACGGAAACCATAAAGCAGTAGCAGCGCGATAGGCTCCCACTAGCTCATCTTCACCTAACTGTGATTTGAATACGACTCGATCGCTCACGCCAATTTCAGCCGCATAGTGCTGCAATGATCCTGCAAGATCGCCTTTACCGACGATGATCAACGTTCCTGGAACGCTCTGCAATGCCGCGATCGCAACGTGCAAAGCTTTATAGTAGACCAATCGCCCCACACTCAGCCAGATTGGTCCAGGATGAGTTGATCGCAATTGCTGTTCGTAGGCGATCGCTCCCGGACTCGGTTGCTGATACACAGATAAGTCAATGCCCAACGGCAACACTTCAACTCGCTCTCGATAGGAGCGCAAGAAGTCAGAGCCTGCGAGATACGTTGGACTATCCACTAAAATCTTTGCTGAACACCGATAGAGATGCTTCAAAAGTGGACTCACAATCTGTTTGAGCATCCGCTGTTTCACAATGTCGCTGTGATGCGTAATGATCAATGGAACTGGAGAGTCGGATAGTGCCCAGTGCAGTCCCATGGCTGGATTTGGGGCATGGAGATGCGCGACATCGTAAGCAAGGTTACTCGCTTTGAAGTATTTTGAGAATGCGGTAAACAGATCAAACCGGGCAAATGTTCCCATCCGTCCTAATCGAATCACTCGAACATTGCGATCGAGGTGTTCGATCGTCTGAGTGCGCTGGGCTTCTTTGCCTGTCTGATCACACGCATTGACACAAATCACATCGACTGTTGCTCCTAATGCCGCCTGCGATGTGGCTAAAGCTCTTACGTGAGTCTCGATCCCACCGGGTTGGGGTGGATAGTATTTTGAGAGATGGCAAATCCGCAGCGAGTGCGATCGCTCGATCGGTTTTTGCAAGCTAGATGTAAGATGATCTGAGGTCTGAAGGCGCGACATAATAGGTAAAGCAGCATGACAACATCAGTAGAGGCAAGCGCGGCGCAACAATCAAGCATTGGCTCACAGCGTTTAGCGCAACGCAGTAACTTAAGCGATGAAACAATGAAAATTGGCTGATGACTACAATTTTTATAGCTTTCCTATTTCAGTGGTAAAGGTGGCACAAGACAGGAGCTTATACAGACAGAGTGCCGCCTCACAAATCAATTAGGATTGTTATATTCCTGAATTTTACAGAGGATTGCGTGATTGGGAGCTATGTGGATCTGCGGGTTTTGCAGCAGCTTTTTTTAAATTAAGCGTAGAGTTTTAGATATTTATCTGGATGTAGGCAAGAAGCTGATTGAACAAAGAACCTCGATCGGTCAACAACCCAAAGCGGCTCGATCAACCGCTGCTCAACTAATTCCCCAACAGCAGCCGTAACAATCCAAACGCACCCGTAATTGGACTGACAACCGCGCCGAGCAAATCAGATATTTTGGCTGTATTACTTCGATTCACGACAATTACATCATTTTGATGAATCGCAGGATTAGAGGTTTCATCCAGCCCCTTTGTCACATCGAACTTAAATTCTCGTCGATCGACCTTTCCATCTGGCAACAGTCGCACCAGTTCAACCTTTGTTTTTTTGCCTCGACCTGGCGCAATGCCTCCTGCGGCTAGAATTGCCTGCATCAACGTTGAGTTGGGTCGGATTGCCACTCCACCCGGTCGCACCACTTCTCCTACCACATTGATCTGAATCTGTTCTGGCGAAAAATTGCTCATGGCAACACTGCTAGCTTCAGTCGGATCAAGCTTCGTTGCCACAGGCACAAAAATCGTATCTCCATCTTGCAGCGGCACATCCTGCGTGAGTTCACCTGCCTGAAGATACTTCCACAAGTCAACCTTGAGGGTTGCTTGAGAACCACCAGACTGAGCGCGACGCACTTCAATCTCCCGAATATTCGCCAATTGGGCAATCCCGCCTGCTGTTTGAATCGCTTTAGAAACCGTGGGCCATTGACTACCACTTTCCGAGGCGCTCCGCTGACTGAGACTGGCTTGATTTGCTTCACTACCGATCGCATTCACAATATAAGACCCTGGGCGATTCACCGCCCCAATGATGCCGATTTTCAAAGGACGCGGCGCAATTAAGCTCACAGTAATAATGGGAGCTTTCACAAACTTCTGATAGCGCTCTTTGAGCCGTTCCGAAGCTTGACTGAGGGTGAGTCCTTGTACCGAAATGCCGCCGATCCAGGGCAGGTTTAATGCTCCATCTAATAAAACGGTATAGCGCGGCTCTAAAGTTAGCTCAGGAACATCAAAAATATCCAATCGCACCAAATCTCCGGCTCCTAATTTATAGCTGCTATCGACAGACAAATCAGAGACAGGACTATCCGGTACGAGCGATCGCGGCTGTAACATCGGTAGCGCGGCTGAACGGGTTAGAGACTGTGCGAAGGCGGGCAGCGGGTAGATTGTCGTTGCCATCAGTGTCAGACAGCCCCGAAAGACCCAGCGATTTAGAACTTTACTCATGTTGTGCAGTTGATCGACCCGTGAAGAGTGGACGCAGGCTGATGTACTCTAGGCGATTCCACTCATTGCAGACTCTGTAATTTCCCTACAGTTTCACAATTTTAGACAATCAGAGATTCGGTACTCTCACGGACTCTCAAATTGAAACCGCATGAAATACTAGGCGCAACCAGATAGTTTCAATCTATCTCAGCAGTCTCACGCGAGTATCGTTACGGATCACCTTTCTAAGTGCATGAGTACCAACCCGTTGTCAAAGCTATATCAATCGGATCTAAGTGAGTCGGGGAACTCCCTCCACTTTCTCAGCCTCAAAAACACAGAGACTCGGTCTGAAGTTGACTTTAAGCGAATCTGGGATGTGGTGAAGCGGCGAAAGCTCTTTGTCGGCACGATCGCGCTGATTTTGTTGGGTGCAACCATGGCATGGTCAGTGACTCGCAAACCCGTTTATATGAGTACTTTTAGGCTGCTGATTGAGCCAACGAAGCCCAACCCAGCCCAGCAGATTAATATCCCCCCCAATGAGCTAAACGCTGGGATTAACTACACGACCTTAAGCCAAGTCCTCAAAAGCGCCCAAATTCTAGAACCAACCTTCAAATCATTACAAAAACAACATCCCTCTCTGACCTTTGAACAGTTTTTAGCTGGACTGTCAATCACACGGATCAAAGACACAGAAATTATCGAAGTGAGCTATCTGGACAGCGACCCCAATCAAGGACTCACGGTGACAGAAAAGCTTGCCGATCGATATCTTAACTATGGCGAACAGCTACGCAGTCGAAAGCTACAGCAAGGCATTAAGTTTGTTGAAAAACAGTTGC
>DATJEM010000070.1:0-4973 GCA_035496615.1 Leptolyngbya sp. | reverse complement strand
CTGAATACGGAATACGAGTCAGGATTGAAACAGCACTGAGAGAGCGATCGCACCCACTTTCTAGAAACCAGAACAACGAACGATTACAAACGATTACAAAACAACTGATGATTACAATAAGATGAATTGTGCAAATTTGATCAGCCGTTAAGACTTTATTAATTAATCTGGAAAAATTGGGCGGCTCACCTCGCCTAGCGAGAAATTAAACCCGCCAAAAGCCTTAATATTTTTAAGGATGACCCAATTTGTGAAGGGATGAGGATGACGTATCCTGTTACGAAACCGCCAGCGTCGAGCTACAAAAATGCGGTGAAAGCGCAAGTTCGATCGTACTTTGATCAAATCGCAGCAGATCTCGATCGGTGGAACCACCGCAACCGCTATTACTATCAAGATCTCGATCGATTACATCAGTTCTTTATCCCGCCCGGTAGCCGCGTTTTGGAAGTCGGATGCGGCACAGGAAATTTACTGGCAGCCCTTGATCCAGCGGTTGGGGTTGGGATCGATTTTTCTCGATCGATGGTTGAAATTGCTCGGTCAAAATATCCCCATCTCAAATTTCATTGTTTGGATGCTGAGACGCTTTCTCCTGAAGATTTGGGTACAGAAATCCAGTTCGATTTTATTGTGCTTTCGGGGGTGTTAGGACATCTGAGCGATGTGCAGCAAGTCTTTGCAAATTTGCATCCCTTTTGTCATTCGAGAACGCGATTAATTCTGACATTTCATAATTTTTTGTGGCAGCCTTTGTTGCACTTTGCCGAGAAGATTGGGCAGCGTCGTCCGCAGCCTCCTCAAAGTTGGCTTTCGATCACCGATGTATCAAATCTGCTGCAAATCACAGGCTATTTACCCTTACGATCGAGCCGCCGTTTCTTGCTGCCAAAACAGATTCCGCTGCTGGCACCACTATTTAATCGCGGACTGGCACATCTGCCCATTTTTAGCCATTTTTGCTTAACCAACTACATTGTGGCTAAACCACAATTTGCAGCGAATTCCGCAACTTATTCTTGCTCAGTGATTGTGCCTGCAAGAAATGAAGCAGGCAATATTCGAGGCGCGATCGAGCGTTTACCGCCGTTAGGATCTCAAACTGAAGTGATTTTTGTCGAGGGACATTCGCAAGATGGAACTTGGGACGAAATTCAGCGAGTTGTCCAAGAAGGGCATCCGAAATTCACGTTAAAGGCATTTCAGCAAACTGGAAAAGGTAAAGCGGACGCGGTGCGATTGGGTTTCGCTGAGGCAACGGGCGATATTTTGATGATTCTGGATGCGGATTTGACGGTGCAGCCAGAAGATCTGCCGCATTTTTATCAAGCGATTGCCAGCGATCGAGGCGAATTCATCAATGGATCGAGGTTGGTCTATCCGCGATCGGGCAAAGCCATGCCCTGGTTAAATAATTGGGCAAACAAGTTTTTTAGTTTAGCCTTCTCGTTTTTATTAGGGCAATCGATCAAAGATACGCTCTGCGGCACTAAAGTTTTACGCCGGAGCGACTACGAAAAACTTGCGGCAGGCAGAAGTTATTTTGGTGATTTCGATCCGTTTGGCGACTTTGATTTACTATTTGGAGCAACAAAGTTGGGGCTTCATCTCGTCGATGTGCCCGTGCGATATCAGCCGCGAATCTACGGCTCGTCTAACATTGCACATTTTCGAGAAGGATTAATCCTATTGAGAATGTGCTTGTATGCCTCCAGAAAGATTAAATTTTTCTAGCGATTCGAGGATTGTTCACTCCCTTCGCTACGCTGAATCCTGTATCTTGATTGAAGCGCAAACGGTTAATGGTGGGTCGATTTGGTAGAAGCATGAAAAGATCTTGGAACCCGATCGAGACTTGGGCACAACTGATAAATCCGCTGATAAGTCCACGCCAAGCCGTACAAAGCCAGTCTCAATCTTGGAAAAATTCGACTTCGATGCGGTTAACCTCGGTCGGACAGGTCTCGATTATTCTCCCGGTTTATAACGAGCAAGCCTGCATCCGCCAAACCTTTGCAGCGATTTTACGCTACCTCGAAACGCATCCGAACTTTACTTTTATTTTTGTCAACGACGGCTCGACCGATCGCACCAAACAGATCCTCGCGGCGGGAATTCAGATCACGAAATCCGCTCAAATCCACCTCGTTTCTTATACCCCTCGTGCTGGAAAAGGGTACGCGATTCGTCGCGGCGTTGAGTATGCCAACGGTGACTTGATCTGCTTTCTCGATAGTGATTTGGCTTATTCGCTGTCGCATTTAGATCAATTAGTGGAGAAGCTGAAAACGCACGATGTTGCGATCGGCAGTCGGAGCCTTGCAGTCAGCAATCAACAAGAGGTCAAACCAAGTCGAAAAATTGCTGGAAAAATCTTTAATTTCCTATCGCGTAAGATTCTGGATTTGCAATACAGTGATATGCAGGCGGGGCTAAAAGGATTTCGCAAATCGGCAGCCAAGAAACTCTTTGCTTATCAAACTCTGACCGGATTTTCGTTTGATGTCGAACTGATTTATTTAGCGGAAAATTGGGGGTATTCGATCGGCGAAATTCCAGCGAAAGTCTCTGAGAGACATCAGAAAAAGCTGTCAAAAGTGAATTTGATCCAAGACTCGCTTAAAATGCTTCTGGACTTACTCAGAATTCGATTCAATGATCAGTTCGGTCGATACTTGTAACTCATAATGTCTTGGTTAAATCTCGTTTCGTTTGCTGGAATTTTCGTGCTGTGCGGCATCGCTTGGATCGGTTCTGAAAACCGCCGCATCATTCCGTGGAAAGTGATCTTCTGGGGCATCGCGCTACAGCTAATTTTAGGACTGCTAGTCTTTTCGTTTCCGATTACGCGCTTAGTGATCAGCGGGATGAGCAACGGCATCAACGCCATTTTAGATGCCACCGAAGCGGGAGCAAGATTTTTATTCGGCTCGCTGCTCGTTCCTGATCCGACCGCAACCCCCGGACCCATTTTAGTGGGACGCTGGATCGCTCGTGCAGTCACACCTGCCTATGTCCCTGTCGCAGGCGATCGCTTAAGTCCTGAGAATCTCAACTTAGGCTACATTTTTGCGTTTCGCACCTTGCCATCGGTGATCTTTTTCTCAGCGCTGACGACGTTGCTCTATCGCTTGGGCGTGATTCAACCGATCGTCAAATTCTTTGCAAAAATCTTCCGTCGATCGATGAATCTCAGCGGGGCAGAATCGTTGAGCGGCGCGACCAATATCTTTGTTGGAATTGAATCTGCATTGGTTGTGCGTCCTTATCTCGCTCGCATGACCCGTAGTGAACTCTGTGCGATTCTGACCTGCTGTTACGGCAGTATTGCGTCAACGGTTCTCGCGCTGTATTCCGGTCTATTACGTCCAGTCTTTCCTTATATTACGGGGCACTTGGTTTCTGCTTCGCTGATGGCGATTCCTGCCTGTTTTGTGATTTCCAAACTGCTGGTGCCCGAAACCGAAGTTCCTAAAACTTTAGGGAACCTGCCCGAAGCAGAAGAAGACCTAGATCGCTCATCTAGCATCACGGAAAGCGTGATTGTAGGAGCATTGGACGGCGTGAGGTTAGCCATTGCGATCGCGGCTCTTTTGATCGCGATTCTCGGACTATTGGCGCTGGTCAATCTCTTTTTCACCAATCTCGCTGGACTTGCCGCGAGTAGCAATCTATTCGTCAGACGCATCGGGCTAATTTTCCAAATTGTAACGCTGCAAAATATTGTCGGAGCGCTGTTTGTGCCCCTCACGGCAATTACCGGAGTTTCGGCAAACTGGAATGAGATTTGGGCAGCTTCGGTTTTGATTGGGCGGCGACTGTTAGAAACTGAAATTCCGGCATATCAACAGTTGGGCACATTGACAAGTCAGGGAGCGATTAGCGATCGAGCCTTAGTGATCATCAGCTATTGCCTATGTGGATTTGCCCATATTCCTGCGGTGGGCATCTTTGTCGGCGGCTTTTCGAGTTTAATTCCCTCTCGGCGCAAAGATCTGGCAGTCTTAGGCTGGAAAGCACTTTGGGCAGCAACCTTAGCGACATTAATGATCGGCTGTGTGGCAGGGGTGTTTTATGTTAATTCGTCAATTCTGAGAGGCTAAAACGATGAAACGCAGTTGGTTAATCGGATGTTTTGCACTTGCGGTTCTTCTGTTTACAACCTTTTCTAGCATTGCTCAAACCCCTTCCCCTTCTCCGACAGGCGAGATCGGCGTTCCTGTTTCTCCGATTCCGGTTGATCCGTCGCTGCCAGCGAATCGTCCACCGCTTCCCGCTGCTTCACCTTCCCCATCTCCCACTGCCTCACCGAAACCTTCGCCCGGTGCAACTCCACCGCTGATTCCGATCGCTCCCTCGATTTCTCCGGCTTTGCCTGCTGCGCCGACTGCCCCACTTCTGCCCGTCGGAGGGGACTACAAAGACCCCAACAACCGCTTTATCGTTGCTATTCTCAAAGATTATAAAGTGACCCCGATCGCCGGAACGGTGCTGATCGAGGCTCCAGATGGCAATCTCGCGTACAGTGTGCTTGCCCAACCGCAATCGCAACTTGGTGTGCTAGGCGGCGTGATTCCGAATGAAGCTTTGACCACAGCAGCGCAAAATGCGTTTCGACAAGGCGAAGGCTTTCAGACGGGAGAAGTTCGATCGATTCCGGGCGGAGTGCAACTCGATTGGACAGGCAATTTAACGATCGCCGGACAAACTCAACCCGTTGGCGGCGTGATTCTGGCGCGACAAGCACAAGACAGCATTTTGCTGGTGTTGATTGCGGCAACGAATGCGGGCGGCGATCGGGTGTTGGGCGCAGCATCAACCTTGTCGAACAGCCTGCGCGCTCGTTAAAGATTTGTCTTACCATCATGGAAAACCATTTTTGCCGTAGTTAAATTGACCATGTTGAATTGACAATTGCAAAATTTTGTACATCGGCAGAAAAATACTTCTAGCAGTGCTGCTACATAGATTCG
>DATJEM010000069.1:0-4380 GCA_035496615.1 Leptolyngbya sp. | reverse complement strand
GATTCGACTTTGACAGCATGGTCATAATCAATGTAGAGGTTATCGCGCTTTGCTGCTTCGGAACTTTGCTGCCACTGCGAAAGGCTGGGATCAGCTAAAACCTGAGACAGCTTAGAAGCATCGTGCGTTTTGCCCAGCGCTAATTTTTTTGCATCCAACCAAGTTTCGATCGCTTTTTGTGCCAATGCTTGAGTCATCTCACCCGACAGCGAAACGGTTGCTGTTGCGGGTTGTAGATTCACGACTGGACGATCGAGTTGGACAAGGAGCGGATCGGCGGTTTGATCGCCTGGACTCATCAGCGCTCGAATTGCCCGAATCATCAGGAAGCCTAGACCCATTGCCAGCGCGATTCCCAATAAGATCACCAGCCAGCGCGATCGCCGCTTTTCTCTCGGCGCTCTGGGTGCATCCTGATCGGGCGCTTGATGGCGCGATTGGACGAGGCGAGCGCGATCGTTGCGTGGGGGACGAGATTTTGCGGTCGATCGCGGGTTGCCACCGTTGGTCGATCGAGCGGCTTTGTCTGCCATTACTTCGGATGCAGTTAGCGTTGCGGTCGGTGTCCGCATTTCAGTTGCAATCTTTTCCGGTTGAGTCGAAGTCGGCGCGGCGCTACGGGTGCGACCGTTTCGAGAATTTGCAATTCCGACCGTTCCATAATTTAAATCGTGATGTACCAGTCCGCGTTCTGCGAGTGACCAATCGGGAGCCACTTCGCCCTCGATCGGCAATTCTTCTAAATAAGACTGTACTTGTTCATCCGCAAAGTAATCCTTCAGCAATGCTTCTCGCTTGGCTAAATCCCGGAAGTTTGGAAAGACATCATCTTGCAGCCAGCGTTCTGAGTAGAGGCATAATCCCGGCAGCAAATCGGGTGAGCCTTGAGAATTTTCACGAATAAAAGCCAGGGGTTCGTATTCCTGAGATAGCTCCAGTACTCGACTCGCTTCTTCCGTTTGTCCCAGCAGCAACGCACATACGGATTGTTCAAGGTGAACATCTTGCCGACTCCCCAAGCGCGACAACATCAATTTCGCTCGCCGAATTAAAGCAGGCTGATGTTGAGCAAAGCCTCGCGCGAGGAGCGCATACACCGCGAGATAGCTCGCCACGGCTGACGGGCGGCGAGATTCATCCTCAAACAAAAGTTGCTGCTCTTCTGCGGTCAGATAGCCTCGCAGTTGTTGAATGAACCGGAGAAAATCGTCGGTACTCAATCCCGACTGATCGTTGCCTGTACCATCAATCCCGCCTCGTTCGCGCAGCATATCTTTGAGCAATCGCAAACCTTGTTGCCGATCGTTCACGTTCTGATCAGGTAGCGCCAGCAATTCTAAAATTCGGTACGGACGCAGTTTGTAGAGATCGGATTGAATTTCGCCCCGCACGCCTGCGAATAACCCTTCACGCAGTAGAAGTTCCTGTCCGGTTTCCAATGCCGCTGCTGCATTTTCGTACTGCCCTTGCTGCCACTGTTCGCGACCTAGTTCTAATGAAGCCAGCGAAACGGTCAGCACAATATCAGACAGTACAATCCGGGGATCGCCAAAGCGTCCTTCTCGAACCGTGGTTGTGCCGCTGCTGAGATAAGGTTTTCCTAACTTCAGCACCAATTCGTACTCGCCTAATTCTTGTAGAATCAATAGCGCTCCGATCAAGTGCTGATCGTCAAGCTCGATCGTGACTGCATCTTCGTCGTATTGCGGACTCAACAACTTTTCATCGACCGCTTTGCGCTGATCCGGATCAGACAGCACGACAAAGGCGCGATCCAGCAGGCTACGCCGCGTGGCGATCGCGGCTTCGGAATATTCGCGGCGTGGCAGTTGTAATGTGCGATCGCGATGAGCTTGCTTCAGTTGGTCTGCCGTCGCTTGCATCGGCAGTCCTAAAATTCGGTAGTAGTCGAGCGGTATACGCACGGTTCACGTCCCCAGCGGTGATCGAGGTCAGATTGAAAAAATAGCGATCGAATTGACAGCCATCATACCCTGTAGATGCAAAGTCGGCAGCTTCAGTGGGCGGAACTCGGAAACAGTTATCTTAACAATAAAGGAATCGGTAAACGAATAGAACGACTCCGAAGTTAAATAATTCTTGAAGTTTGCCTATTTCTAACGATCGCTCTGTTAAAGTTTCCGATTGCTGCGTTTGATCTTTGCTACATCAGGAAGGTATTTTAGATTAGATTATTCAGAATGGTGCAGTTTTGCATTGGCTTTCGAGATTGACTTTAGAAATTGGCTTTCGAGTTGGGTATTGCAGCGAGGTTAATTGATTCTCATGGTTCAAGAAAGAGCATTCCCCGCATTTCAAACCGTTCCCGCGCAAGTGACTCGCGAGGAAGGACTGATGCTGTACGAGGATATGGTGCTGGGTCGCTTCTTTGAAGATAAGTGTGCAGAGATGTACTATCGGGGCAAGATGTTCGGGTTTGTTCACTTATACAACGGACAAGAAGCGGTAGCAACGGGTGTCATTCGATCGATGCGTCCGGGCGAAGATTATGTTTGTAGTACGTATCGCGATCATGTTCATGCCTTAAGCTGTGGGGTTCCGGCGCGTGAAGTGATGGCGGAACTGTTCGGTAAAGCAACCGGGTGTAGTAAAGGGCGCGGCGGCTCAATGCACCTGTTTTCAGCAGAGCATCGGTTACTCGGCGGGTTTGCGTTTATCGGCGAAGGAATTCCGGTGGCGACGGGCGCGGCGTTTCAGTCAAAATACCGCCGTGAAGTGATGGGTGATGAGAACGCCGATCAGGTGACAGCCGCATTTTTTGGAGATGGCACAACCAATAACGGACAGTTCTTTGAGTGCTTGAACATGGCGGCACTCTGGAAGTTGCCGATTATTTTTGTGGTTGAGAACAATAAATGGGCGATCGGCATGGCGCACGATCGAGCCAGTTCTCAGACTGAGATTTACAAAAAAGCCAGCGTGTTTGGTATGCCGGGGTATGAAGTCGATGGCATGGATGTGTTAGCGGTTCGGGGGGTGGCACAGGAAGCCGTCAGACGCGCACGAGCAGGAGAAGGTCCAACTTTGATTGAATGTTTGACGTATCGATTTCGGGGACATTCTCTGGCAGATCCAGACGAACTGCGATCGAAAGAAGAAAAAGAAGCTTGGCTGGTTCGCGATCCGTTGAAAAAGTTTTCGGCGTATTTGATCGAGCAAAATCTCGTGAGTCAAAAGGAGATTAAAGACATTGAGAAAAAGGTGCAGACTCTAGTTGAAGAGGCTGTGAAATTTGGATTGGAAAGCCCTGAGCCTGATCCGAGCGAACTGTACAAATACATTTTTGCTGAAGATTAGCTCAAATTGAATGATGAAGCTCGATCGAATTTAACGCTAAAAGCTGTTTTGTTGTCATAGCAAGGCAGCTTTTTGCATCAATCTGCATGGTCTCCAAATCCTGAATTATCTCAGTCAACGTTAGGCTTAAACTTTAGGCTTAAACTTTAGGCTTAAACTAGGGAGTACACCGATAAAATTTCGTCTGAATCTTTCATCGGTTTGGGTCATGGGTGACAAACCAGAGATTTTTATTGAGAGAGCTTGCCAATCAAACAAAACAAAATCGTTATTTCACTCACGCTGATTTCGTGAAAGTTTTGAGTTACACTAGAGCATTCTTATCAAAAGTAATTGTCAAGAACCCAGTCAGTCAATCTTTCTTTTTGTTTATCGCGGGTAAGTCAGCTATGCGGAATCTCGATCTCGAAAAAACAACTTACTTGCTCAACGCCATCATGGAAGCTGAGTTAGCAGGTGTGGTGAGATATACACATTATTCGCTGATGGTGACAGGACCCAATCGGATTCCGATCGTCGAATTTCTCAAGTCACAAGCCAGCGAATCATTGCTTCATGCTCAACAAGTTGGGGAGATTCTGACTGGGCTTGAAGGACATCCGAGTTTGAAGATTGCGCCGATCGAAGAGACGGACAAACATTCAATCTATGATATTTTGCTTGAGAGCTTAAATCATGAAACATCGGCATTAAATCTCTACAAACAGCTATTAAGTGTGGTTGAGAATGCCAGCATTTATCTAGAAGAGTTCACGCGAGGAATGATTGGGCAGGAAGAACTACACGGAATGGAACTGAAGAAAATGCTGCGAGATTTTCATCCAAATTTAGCTTAGTTTTCGAGCGAGCAAACTGCCAAATTCTACGCTCAAGTAACCGATTGCCGCACTACCTAGCCAGTACAGCAATGCCAAGCTATGATCTCCAGCTTTAACTAACAAAACCGATTCGAGCGCGTAAGTTGAGAACGTGGTGTAAGAACCCAAAAAGCCGACCGCAAAGAACAATCGAAGTTCTGGTGTGCCGAGTCCGCGCTCTAAAAGAAAGCTCACAAAGAAGCCC
>DATJEM010000068.1:0-5747 GCA_035496615.1 Leptolyngbya sp. | reverse complement strand
GACACAGAACAAAAATCAGCAGCGAACCCCAAACTTGCATCAATGACATCGCGCGAAACCCTCCGGTGCAGCGAAGCTTGCGAACAAACTCCTTCTTCTTGCAGTCTACGCCTGTCTTCTACTTCATTTCCGCCCAAAATTTCCAAATCTCTTGCATCACCGCCGGATGAATTCTCAAATCCGGATGAGAAACGCCCGACAAACAGACAAAAGCCGCTCCTGGAATTTGGGTCGATGCCACACTTACCACCCCATCATGCCCCTGCCCAAAATCGCTTGCCACGACCAACGTTGGAATCTCGGCGGCAATTTTTTGCGCGATCGCCCGTCGATTCACGCTCAAGTCTTTTGCAATCCCAACGCCCCAGCGAAACGGATCAACCTTCTGGGCAATTTCTGAACCCCCGATCGGGGAACCGAGCAAAATCAAAGAATGCACTCGCGACCACCATTCTGGATGGCGATCGAGCAGTTCCACCCACAAAACCCCGCCCATCGACGTGGCAATTGTTCGTATCGGAACCTGCGGATATCGCGCTAAGGTGTTCAGCACTTCAGCTTCAACGCTCCGAATTAATGGTTCTAGATAAAATAGCGTCCTCACCCAATGCAGTTCTGGAGCGACCAGCAGCGTGTTTTCGAGTCCGAGTGCCGCCGCTAACTTAGAAATCGTCTGACTTCCAGATAGATCAGTCATGCCATGTTGAGCAAAGAGAATCGTTTGGGGTGGGACGCGCATAGAAGCAAAACCAGAAGTAAAGCTCGATCGTGTCTCTACAATACCTTGAAGAATTTGGAACTTCACGCCGCGACTCTGCTAAATTCCCTAAACTGAAGACAGCGTGTACTATCAGTGTGCCAATGACCTTGCCGATCGGACTGCGTTCTCCTGCTTTGATTCAAACTTTGTCGCTTGTGGCTGATCCGATCGCGTTTTTCGATCGGGCGGCGGCTCACTATGGCGACACTTTTACCACGCGAGTTTTGGGGCTGAACTCTCCGCCTGTAGTGTTTCTCAGCAACCCTGATGCGATTCAAGCGGTGTTTACCACCGGGGCGGATGCGTTTGAGTTTGGCAAAGTGACCGATGTTTTTCGCCCATTGGTAGGGAATGAATCGCTGATCATGCAGCAAGGTGCGAAACATCAACGGCAACGACAGCTATTGATGCCTGCATTGCATCGCGAACAATTGCATAGTCAGGGACATTTGATTTGTCAGTTGACGCAGAAGCGGATGATTGATTGGAGCGTGGGAAATGAGATCGCCGTTCGATCGGAGATGTCAGAAATTTCGCTACAAGTGATTCTCCAAGTTGTGTTTGGCTTGGTTCCGGGTGCGAGATATGAGCAGCTTAAACAACTATTGGCACAACTCTTAGAAGCAATTACTTCGCCGCTTTATTCGACCCAGTTCTTTTTTCCAATGCTTCAGAAGAATTTGGGAGAATGGAGTCCGTGGGGAAAATTTTTAGAGCAGATGGCGCAGATTGATGCGTTGATTTATGCCGAAATTTCGGATCGTCGATCGCAGTCTTTGCAAAATCGTACTGATATTTTGTCGGTTCTGATGACGGCACAGGACGAACAGGGTGAATCGATGGGCGATCAAGAACTGCGCGATCAACTGATGACGCTTTTGTTGTTAGGTCATGAAACGACCGCATCGGGATTAACTTGGGCGTTTTATTGGCTACATCGTCATCCAGAATGCTTAGTGCGATTGCATCAAGAGTTCGATCAGTTGGGCGAAGATCCTGATCCGGTGGCGCTTTCCCAGGCTCCTTATCTCACCGCAGTGTGCAAAGAAGCCTTGAGAGTTTATCCGATCGCGCTGATTTCTCAACCTCGCAAAGTCAAGCGGACGGTAGAAATTGAAGGTTACACTTATCAACCGGGAACGGTTTTGATTCCGTGTATTTATCTCGCACATCGACGCGCAGAAACGTATGAACACGCCGATCGATTTGATCCCGATCGCTTTTTGCAGCGTAAATTTTCAGCTTACGAATATTTTCCGTTCGGGGGCGGCAGTCGCAGTTGCGTGGGGATGGCGCTTTCGTTGTTTGAAATGAAGCTTGTTTTAGCTACCGTGCTTGCTTGGTACGATTTTGAAACCAATCTCGATCGGGCGATTCGTCCCGCTCGTCGTGGAATTACGTTTGTTCCGCCAGATACATTTCGGCTGAAGTTGGTTCACGATCGGGCAACGCTTCCTGAACTGATTCATACTCCGTAACAATCAACGCCAAATCGCTTTACTTAACTACAAACTCCAAAAGACGATCAACACTGTGCTTTAAGATCGGGGGGTGGTTGCTCTCGTTTGGAACGATGTTATGTCTGCGATCCAGTATCAGCTTCAGTCACAGCTTGATCCTCAAGATCTCTATCAGTTTTTTCTAAGGTGCAAACAGTCTCGCTCTCAAACGGTTGATCATTGCGTTGCGAGTATTTCGATCGCAGTTGAAGCAATCGATCTGTTAGCTATTTTAGAAACGATTGTTAAACCTGATCAAAAACATTTCTATTTTGAGAATAGCAATGAAGCAGGCGCAGTTTTGGCATTCGATACCGCTTTAGAGTTTTCGGCTGAAGGCAGCGATCGTTTTATTCAAATCAAAAATTTTATTCAAACGACTTTAACCAATACGCATCAAATCGGAGCGCTCGATCATCAGTTTTCGGGGGCGCATTTTTTTTGTAACTTTACGTTCTTCGATCGCACTACTGATCCTTTATTTTCAGCCGCCAGCGTGTTTCTTCCAGCGTGGCAAGTTGCGCGCGCGAAAGGTCGATCGACGATTGTTGCGAACTTAGATATTTCAGCGTCATTTGATCCAGAAATGGCTTTAGATCAAACATTAAAAACAATTCGGAAGCTGCGATCGATTAAAAATAACGTGATTCGGCTCGCAATTGAGCCGCCTACCCCTTTGTTCAAACAGCGATCGGTTTCGCAGTCCGGGCACTATCAAAAATCCGTCGCTGCTGCTTTGAACCTGATTCACGCTCAACAGTTCGATAAAATCGTTTTAGCCGATGCGTTAGAGGTGACTTCGCCGTTACCGTTTAACTTAGTCGGATCATTGGACAATCTTCGATCGCGCTATCCCAACTGTTATATTTTCTCTGCTAACAATGGAAAGAATGCGACGTTTATGGGTGCTAGTCCAGAGCGATTAGTTAAAATTCAGCACGATCGCTTATTCACTGAAGCTTTGGCGGGATCTGCTCCTCGTGGCAAAACTCGCGCTGAAGATGCCCGACTGTCAGCAACTTTACTCAACAGTCAAAAAGAAAAGCACGAACATCAACTCGTGATTGATTCGATCGCGCAACACCTGCGAAATCTCAACTTAACGCCGCAGTTTTCGCCCCCACGACTCTTACAATTGCCGAACATTCAACACTTACAAACTCCGATTCGTGCCGTGATCAAATCTGACTTACATCTATTAGATGCGGTGTCAGAGCTTCATCCGACTCCAGCAGTTGCGGGTGCGCCAAAGTCGATCGCGTGCGAACATCTTCGATCGTTTGAAGCCTTTGAGCGCTCATTGTATGCGGCTCCGATCGGGTGGATTGATCATCAAGGAAATGGCGAATTTGCAGTGGGCATTCGATCGGCAATCTTACAAGGAAATCGAGCGCGATTGTTCGCAGGCGCGGGAATTGTGTCAGGATCAGATCCAGAAAAGGAATTCACCGAAGTTCAACTGAAACTAAAAGCGTTACTCAATGCTCTCGTATGAACCCTTCTGCAAGTAAAACTCCTCCGCTTGAGAATGGCGATCGCTTGTCCCGCCCCGAATTTGAGCGTCGATATGCTGCCGATCCTCAAATCAAAAAAGCTGAATTAATTGAAGGAACTGTTTACGTGGCTTCTCCCTTACGCTTTGAACCTCATGCCGAACCTCATAGCAACCTTGCAATTTGGCTAGGAACATACAAAACATTTACTGCTGAAATTAGATTAGGAGATGCTCCGACGCTGCGATTGGACTGGGATAATGAGCCTCAACCTGATTTAGTCTTGTTTCTCGAACAGAGAATGGGTCGGCGAGTGGTGATTAGTGCTGATGGCGATTTAGAAGGTACGCCAGAGCTAATTGTTGAAGTTGCAGCCAGTCGCGCGGCGATCGACAGCGGGACAAAGAACCAAACCTATCGACGTAACGGCGTGCAAGAGTATATTATCTGGCAGTCTTCCGAAAAGCGGGTTGATTGGTTTCAGTGGGTTGAGGGTGAGTATCAATTGATCATGCCAGATCAAAGCGGGATTGTGCGATCGCAGAGATTCCCTGATTTGTGGCTGAGTGTGAATGATGTATTAGATGGAAATATGATCGCAGTGCTAGAAACCGTTCAAGCAGGACTTCGATCGCCTGAACCTCAAGCCTTCGTTGAAACGCTGCAATGACCTCAAAGCTTTGCAATTTAGATGTTCGCAATGTGAATACGCTTTGGGCTTCGGTGCTGGTTGAAACGCTAGCAAAGTTGGGATTGACGACCGCGATCGTCTGTCCCGGTTCGCGATCGGCTCCTTTAACGGTTGCTTTTGCGCGGCATCCTGACATTGAAGCGATTCCAGTTTTGGATGAGCGATCGGCTGCTTTTTTTGCGCTCGGAATGGCTCGAACTACGCATCGACCTGTTGTATTAGTCTGTACTTCTGGATCGGCAGGCGCAAACTTTTATCCGGCAGTCGTAGAAGCGCGAGAAAGTCGCGTTCCATTGTTAATTCTCACCGCCGATCGACCGCCAGAACTGAGAAATTGCAATGCAGGGCAAGCGATCGACCAGCAAAAGCTCTTTGGTTCGTTCGTCAATTTCTATACAGAGATTGCCTTACCTTCGATCGAACAATCAATGCTGCAATATCTCAGACAAACGATGATCAATGCAATGCAGCAAACCCAATCCCCGATCGCGGGCGTGGTGCATCTCAATCTACCGTTTCGAGAGCCTTTAGCCCCGATCGAACAATCAGGGCTGTTGATTGATCTGCCTGCTGATTTCTTTGATCATGTTCGATGCTTCAACTCTGGTTCTACCTCTGCACCGCTTCCTATCACCACAAATAAAGGAATTATCATTGCTGGAGTCGCTCAACCAAGTTCACCAAAGCAATATTGTGAAGCGATCGCGCATCTTGCTCAGTCTCTTTCGATGCCTGTGCTAGCTGAAGCGCTCTCTCCCTTGCGGAACTATCAAAGCCTTAATCCTTATCTCATTTCAACTTACGACACGATTCTAAAAAACAAAGATCTTGCAGCAAAACTCGCGCCTGAAATCGTGATCCGGATCGGCGAAATGCCAACCAGCAAAGAACTGCGGTTATGGCTTGATGCCGTTCAACCGCTGCAAATTGTGATTGATCCGAGCGATCGTAGTCTTGATCCGACTCATGGTAAAACGGTTCATCTTCAATGTGCGATCGAAGCGCTTACCTCAATTCCAACGTTTGAACCGGATGAACTTTTACATCAATGGCTCAAGGCAGAATCAACAATGAGAGAGACGATCGATCAATTTCTTGCCCAAGAAACTGGTTTATTTGAGGGAAAAGCCGCCTGGATTTTATCGAAAACATTACCGACTGAAACGCCTTTGTTTATCGCAAGCAGTATGCCTGTGCGTGATCTCGAATTCTTTTGGCAGCCCGGAGACTTGAAGATCAAACCTTGCTTTAATCGCGGTGCAAATGGCATTGATGGCACCCTTTCGAGCGCGATCGGCATGGCA
>DATJEM010000067.1:0-5691 GCA_035496615.1 Leptolyngbya sp. | reverse complement strand
GGCTTGAGAGATAGGGATTGTTCATAGCTTGCGATCGCGCGTTCATAGTGTCCCAATCGCTGCAAAGTATTCGCCTGGTTGTACCAAACCTCATATAAATCAGGGCGAATTTCTAAAACTTGCTGATAGCTGTTGAGCGCTTCCTCGTAGCGATCCAACCGATAAAATAGATTGCCTTGATTGTAGTGAGCGGCAGAAAAATGGGGGCGAGTGCGGAGTGCCTGACTGTAGCTATCGATCGCGCCATCGAACCGCTTTAATTGAGCTAGAACAATCCCCCGGTTGTACCAAGCCTTTGTGTAGTTTGGTTTCAGCTTCAGCGTCTCTTCGTAGCTGTAGAGTGCTTCATAACTTGATCCAAGCTTTAACAACGCATTGCCGCGATTGTACCAAACCTTGTAGTTTTTGGGACAGAGTTGAATCGCTTCGTCATAGCTGGCGATCGCTTCAGCGTGGCGCTGTAAGCGCGAGAGGGTCATGCCTTGAAAATTCCAAGCTGGCTCATAGTCAGACTTGAGCAAAATTGATTCTTTGAAGCTGGCGATCGCGCGATCGTACCGATGCAGCCCATAGAATGCTTTGCCGCGTTCAAACCAAGCCGGATAAGAACTAGGGTGGCGCTGTAATACCTTGTCAAGCTGAACGATCGCGTCGTCGTAGATTCCGGCTCGACTCAGTTGCCGCGCCTGTCTGAGATAAAATTCGACCTGAGCATCGACGGTATCGCACATAATCTAAGCAAAATATCAATCGAGTGAATGCAGTGCCCTTTTCAGTATGGACAAACTCAAGCGATCAACCTCAACTAAAACACAGCGGAGAGTTGCCCAAGATGCTTCAGAACAGAGAAAGGCTGATTCCGCTGCTGACCTGGAGGGGATGACACGGCTCGAAATTTGATTGAATTCACGTTCCAGATCAGAATAATTTTCGGTAAAATTGCTGCATTGTGGGCTACATTTTTAACGCTCTAAAAAGGGGAAGATAGTGACAATGCAGCATAGGTTGTTGATATGGTCACTGCTGAAACTTGGCGCAGATCTCTAGAAGCAATTTGCATTCCGATCGCTGCCCTTCTGTTTTCCCTGGTGTTGTTCGGATTGTTCTGCGTTGCCGCAGGGACAAACCCGTTTGAGGTCTACGCGGCAATTTACCAAGCGGCATTCGGCAGTGGGTCAGCGTTTCAAAATGCGCTGATTCGGGCGGCTCCATTGATGCTAACCTCGCTTTGTACTGCGCTACCAGCCCGTTTGGGATTGGTGATTATCGGTAACGAAGGCGCACTTGTGATCGGCGGAATTGCCGCTACGATCGTCGGTCTTTCCAGTCTGAATCAAGCTGCTGCTGCAATCACTCAAACTTTGATGGCGATCGCGGGAATGCTTGGCGGCGGCATCTGGATCGGAATCGTTGGAGCATTACGTCACTCTCGCGGCGTAAATGAAACGATCAGTAGTTTGTTGATGAACTACATCGCGATCGCCCTGCTGAATCATTTAGTGAATGGACCCATGCGTGATCCCAGTTCATTAAACAAACCTTCAAGCGATGCAATCCCCGCCCTCGATCGCTTAGGAACAATCCCAATGTTACCAAGAGTGCATTACGGATTGATCTATGGCATTGTTGCCTGCGTCGTGGCTTACTTTCTGATTCAGCGGACGACCTTTGGATTTGCGGCTCGAACTGCGGGAGGCAACATCAAAGCGGCAAAAATTGCAGGACTTCCGGTCGGACAGTTAACGATCGCCATCTGTTTTCTCGCGGGTTCTTGTGCTGGACTCGCTGGAATGGCTGAAATTGCCGCAGTGCAAGGACGAGCCAATGAATCGTTAAACGCGAACTATGGATATTCCGGGATTTTGGTTGCATTTGTCGCCCGGCACAATCCGATCGCAGCGAGTATCATTGCCATCCTGTTTGGTGGAATTCTTGCCAGCGGCAGCATTTTGCAGCGTCGATTCAATTTACCCGATGCAACCGTGTATGTTTTGCAGGGTTTGGTTTTTCTAGTCGTTTTGTACAGCGAATCATTGTATGGTCGGTTCCGCATCTTCAAGGAGCCAGAACCAACACTATCTACAACTGTTGAGGGAGGTTAGATCGATGGCAGCAGAAGCGATCGGATGGTGGGGCGTGCCTTTAGCGATCGTCGCGGGAACGCTGCGAGGTAGTGCGCCCTTTTTGTTTGTGAGTTTAGGTGAATGTTTGACCGAAAAAAGCGGCAAAATCAATCTCGGACTAGAAGGCAATCTACTGATGGGCGCAATGAGCGCTTATGGGGTTTCCTATCTGACCGAAGGGACAGTCGGAAGCACTTTGTCGCCCTGGCTGGGTGTGCTCGCGGCTGGAGTGGCGGGAATGTCGCTCGGGTTGATTCATGCGTGGTTGTCACAGCAACCCAAAGTGAATGACGTGGCGGTTGGCATCGCCATGATTATTTTTGGCAGTGGGCTTGCCTTCTTTTTGGGTAAGCCATTCATTCAGCCCCCTGCGCCGACCTTGCCTTCGATCGGACTTGGCGACTGGAGTTCACTCCCACAGATTCAGCAAACCTTTCGGATCAATCTCTTGTTTGTGTTGGGGATTGCGATCGCGCCGCTCATGGCTTGGTTTTTCAAATCAACCCGCTGGGGATTACTCATTCGAGCCGTCGGAGACAATCCTGATGCCGCATTAGCAATGGGAATTTCAATCCGCCGAGTCCGGATGGTGTGCATTATGGCAGGTGGATTTCTGGCGGGAATTGGCGGGGCATATCTATCGCTGTACTATCCGGGAAGCTGGTCAGAGCGGATTTCGAGCGGACAGGGCTTGATGGCAGTTGCCTTGGTGATCTTTGCCCGATGGAATCCAATCCAATGTTTGTGGGCTTCGATGTTGTTTGGGGGCGCGCAAGCGATCGGGCCTGCTCTACAAGCGATCGGGATCGATGGTGGCTACTATTTGTTCAATGCCGCGCCGTATGTTTTGACATTGTTGATTATGATTTTGACTTGTTCTCCAAACCGCACGATTTCTGGCGCTCCCGGTGCATTAGGGACATTAAACTAATATGACAACGACAATCGACTCTCCAACTTTAACGGTTCCGCCACTGCTCGAAGTTCAGGAAATGACGAAGCGCTTTGGCACATTCACCGCGCTCGATCGAGTCTCTATGGCGCTAAAACCAGGAACATTTCACGCCCTGCTCGGCGAAAACGGCGCGGGAAAAAGTACCCTCGTCAAGTGCATCATGGGATTTTACAAGCCCACCAGCGGAAAGGTGCAGTTAGATCGGCAAGACTGTACGATCGCCTCTCCCCGCGATGCTCAGAAATATGGAATTGGCATGGTGTATCAGCATTTCACCTCGGTTCCGGCGATGACCGTGGCAGAGAATTTGGTGATTGCTCGATCGAGCGGGGATTGGATCATTGATTGGAAATCAGAATCAGAAAAACTCGCTGCTTTTATGCAAACGGCACCGTTTCAATTGCCGCTCAATGCTTTAGTCGCTCAGTTAGCAGCGGGTGAAAAACAGAAGCTTGAAATTCTCAAACTGCTGTACCTCAAAAGCAAAATTCTAATTCTAGATGAGCCAACTTCGGTGTTAACGCCTAGCGAAGCGGATGAGATTCTCGGATTGCTGCGGCAACAGGTCAGCGCGGGACAGCTTAGTGTTTTGCTGATTAGCCACAAAATGCGTGAAGTCACAGGCTTTACAGACGAAATTACAGTTCTGCGACGCGGCAAAGTGGCGGGAAGCGGTCGTTTAACGCAACTCACCATTCCCGATATCACTGAAATGATGATGGGCGAACGCCGAGAACCGCAGCCTGTTGAAAAAGTGCCGCATGACAATCCGGTTCCGGTGCTGGAAGTTCGCGCGCTTCATGCCGACAAAGACAATGGACTTGAAGCGATCGCAGGGATTGATCTCAATGTTCACAGCGGCGAAATTGTCGGAATTGCAGGCATTTCAGGCAATGGGCAGCGCGAGTTTGTCGAAGTATTAGCCGGACAGCGAATCGCAACAGCCGGAGAAGTGTTCGTGAACAGCGAACGTTATCAAGCCACGCGATCGCAGATGTTTCACCATCGAGTGTTTGTCCTGCCTGAAGAACCGCTAAAAAATGCCTGTGTTCCCGATATGAGCGTGGCGGAAAATTTGGCATTGAGAACCTTCGATCGTCCGCCCCAATCGCAAGGTTTATTCTTAAGGTTCAAAGCCATTCGAGAATCAGCACAAGCACTCATTCGATCGTTCAACATCAAAACTCCAACGCCAGAAACTCCCGTGCGTGACTTATCCGGTGGCAACGTGCAGCGCACCGTTTTAGCGCGTGAACTCTCCTCGGATCACATCAAACTTCTGATTGCTGCAAACCCCTGCTTTGGTCTAGACTTCGCGGCAGTTGAAGATATCCACGGTCAAATCCTTCAGGCACGAAATCGCGGGGTTGCGGTTCTCTTGGTCAGTGAGGACTTAGACGAACTGCTAAAACTATCCGATCGCATTCTTGTAATCAGCAGCGGCAAATTTTTATACGAAAGTTTAATTGACAATGCCGACTTTGGTGAGATCGGACGTAGTATGACTGGTTCATAATCTGGGCACTAATAAGGAAGTCACCCGATCGCTTTGTAAAAAAATTACAAAACTGTCGCCTCTCCTTACTTAGATTCCTCTATGAAGATCTCTAAAGGTAGTCAGATTTGGCTTGCAATTGCCTTTATTTTGATTCCGCTGCTCAGTCCTTCAAAAACGATCGCTCAAGTCAGTCCGCCGTCTCTGGTTCAAGAAAATGCTCCGAGTCACAGTGCATTTGAGCAAGGAATGCGACAGCTACAAGTGAATAACTTTCAAGGCGCGATCACCCAGTTCAATCAAGCGATTCAACTCGATCCGACCTTCAAAGAAGCCTACAGCGGGCGCGGATTTGCTCAACTTCAGAGCGGTCAACTCCCACAAGCGTTAGAGAGCTATAACCAGATTCTGCAAATCGATCCGAAAGCCGCGATCGCTTACTCTGGATTGGCTTTGGTGCGATCGCGGTTGGGCGACGATCGTCAGGCAAAACTCGACACTGAAAAAAGCGCATCTTTACTGGCACAGCAAATCACGCGACATCTCTATCAAAGTCAATTAAGCCTGATGGAACTGTCAGAATCGACCGCCGGAAAAACGCCAAAGTCGAATGTGTGGTCACTGATCGAACAAGGCTATCAACAAATTGATGCTCGGAACTATCGAGCCGCCTTAACTACTTTCACGCAAGCCGTTAAATTGATGCCTTCTGGATCAGCGCGTCCTTACATCGATCGCGGTGTCGCTTACTTCTGGCTGCAAGACTATCGATCGGCGATCACAGATTTTTCGACTGCGATCCAACACAATCCATTTTATGTGAAAGCTTACGAATATCGCGCTCGTGCTTATCAACAAATGGGGCAAAGGCAAGCGGCTCGATCGGATGAGCAAAAAGCAATGGATTTGGCGCGTCAGTATGGCAGTCAGGCAATGTACCAAGATTTAACAGAGCGCGGACGACAGGCAAAACAGTAGAATTGGGGGCGCGATCGGGGTCTCAGATTTCCGTAGAGTCCGAGTATTTGAACTATCGCCGAGAAAAGCGATCGAACTTACTGGGGAAAAAACGCTGAGGGTTCGGCGTACCCCGATCGCGCTAATCCAGCGCCTTTACA
>DATJEM010000066.1:0-2833 GCA_035496615.1 Leptolyngbya sp. | reverse complement strand
GCTTATGCGTGGGATGTAGATGGCAATCAATATATCGACTACGTTGGCACTTGGGGACCTGCCATTTGTGGGCACGCTCATCCCGATGTAATTCGAGCGATTCAAGCCGCAGCCGAGAAAGGAACCAGCTTTGGCGCACCGTCTTACCTCGAAAACGTGCTGGCAGAAATGGTGATTGATGCCGTTCCCAGTATCGAAATGGTGCGGTTTGTCAATTCAGGGACGGAAGCTTGTATGTCGGTGCTGCGCTTGATGCGGGCATTCACCGGACGCGAGAAAATTATCAAGTTTGAAGGCTGCTACCACGGGCACGCAGATATGTTCTTGGTGAAAGCTGGCTCAGGAGTGGCAACGCTGGGCTTACCCGACTCACCTGGAGTGCCCAAATCGACCACCGCAAACACGCTGAATGCACCCTATAACGATTTAGGCGCAGTGAAGCAGCTACTCGAAGAAAATCCGGGTGAAGTTGCCGGGGTGATCCTCGAACCGATCGTCGGCAATGCTGGCTTCATTCCGCCTGATCCCGGATTTCTAGCAGGCTTGCGTGAACTGACCAGCGAACACGGAGCGCTCTTGGTGTTCGATGAAGTCATGACCGGATTCCGCATTGCTTACGGTGGAGTCCAAGAAAAGTTCGGCATCACGCCCGATTTGACGACATTGGGTAAAGTCATCGGCGGCGGTTTGCCAGTCGGTGCGTATGGCGGTCGGCGCGAGATCATGGAAATGGTTGCCCCCGCAGGCGCGATGTACCAAGCGGGAACGCTTTCGGGCAATCCGTTGGCGATGACAGCGGGAATTAAAACCCTCGAACTGCTGCGGCAGCCCGGAACCTATGAATATCTCGATCGCATCACGTCTCGCCTGATCGCTGGACTGCTAGAGGTGGCGAAAGAAACTGGGCATTCCGCTTCTGGCGGCTCGATCAGCGGTATGTTCGGCTTCTTTTTCACCGGAGAAACGGTGCATAACTATGACGATGCAAAAACAGCAGATCTAGCAAAGTTCAGCAAGTTTCATCGCGGCATGTTAGAGCAGGGGGTTTATCTCGCGCCATCGCAGTTTGAGGCAGGGTTTACGTCTCTGGCACACACTGAAGAAGATGTCGATCGCACGATCGCAGCAGCGCGATCGGTCATGTCCAAACTGTAAGTTTTTCTGGCATTTAGTTTGATTTGGCTTGAGAAGTCGGAGGAATCATCTCTTCCGGCTTTTTTATGCTTTATTTGATTTTTTACCGCTCTATAATGCTTTCGCCTTTCAAACGAGCGACGATCGGCAGCATCGCCTCCGGGTCTGAAATCCAGTAGCTTAATGGAAACTCATTGTAACGGCTGAATCGTCCCGGCAGCGTCACGACATTGATTTGCGATCGCGGCACAGTCGTCAGGGTGTGATAAGTAGCGAGCATTTCTTCGAGCGATAGATCAGTATCGGTATTTTGCTGAACGACTTGCAGAATTTTTGGCAACTTTATCAGCATTTGCGGCTGCATGAGTTTGAACAAGAGTGCCTTCAAGACTGCTTGTTGCCGCTCAACTCGCCCAATATCTCCCATCTCATCATGGCGATAGCGCACATATTCTTCCAAATGCTGTCCGTTGAGCGTCTGAACTCCAGGCAGGAAGTGAATCGTCAGGTTTTGACTGTGATCTTCGTAGTTCATCTTTTTCGGAACATTCACTTCCAAGCCATCGATCGCATCGATAAGCTGCACAAATTCCTCTGTATCAATCCGAATATAGCGATCGATCTGAACGCCAGATAGCAACTGACTCACAGTATTGGCTGCTAATTTGATGCCGCCCTGAACATTTGCATCATTGATTTTGTCGAGTCCGACACCCGGAATTTGCACTTGGGTATCTCTCGGAATAGACAGAATGCTAACTTGCCGTTGATCGGGGTCAAGCCGCACTAATAGCATCGTGTCGCTGTTGCCAGAAAGCGCTTCGGCGGGGGTGAAGTTGCCGATATGAGGATGTCCAGAATTATCAATGCCCAACACCAAAATATTGATCGGTCGGGCAAGCGAGCCAGGAAATAGCGAAGTAATGCGGTTCTGATGGGGCTGAGACGCACGATCGCGTAAGGGAGTCGCACTCATCACAAGCGCGGTTGCAACCCCCGCCGCACCTGACACCACTGCAATGGCGGTGAACAGCGTGAGGCGAAAAGCAATTTCTCGATATCGGTTTTGTTTTTTGGGCGGCTTGCGCTGCGATTGTTTCACGACTCACACCAGTAGAAGGCTGTGTCGATGTGGGATCGACGCTTCAATATAGGCGATGCTTGTGGTTTCGGAATGACTAAATCGTGACAGTTTCGTGAAATGAGTAGCCTTAGCCCGGACGTTTCTTCAGCCAAACTGGAGAGGCGATCGCAGTTTCTCCGACAACGATCGCGCCCCCTTGACTCAGTTGGATCTGTTGTCCTCGCCATTCTACCGTGCGACCAAAGAAGCTATAACACCATAGACTAAAGCTTAAACAGTCTCGTAGCGGCACTAGCAGTAAGAACCGTTTTGCGATCGCATCTTGTAAACAATACACACCAATGAACCAAGCAGCGCTGTATCTGACTGCCCAAGTTGTCAGGAGAACTGTCCAGCCCAGCAGCGAAGCTTGCATCAGCGCAAAACCTAAGCTACTTACAACGCCATACGTAAAGATCAATCCAATATATCCCCGCGATCGGGTGAACCTCGTGCCCCGAAACCAGCGAGTTTGATGCTTTAGAAGCTGCGGCAGGGTTGCCGTTGAGAGAACGTGATCAACCACATAGTCTGATAAAACAACTTCATAGCCTGCTTGTGCCGGAAGATAGCCAA
>DATJEM010000065.1:0-3841 GCA_035496615.1 Leptolyngbya sp. | reverse complement strand
GGTTGAGATTGTAGCGATCGCTCAGTTCAATACATCCTGCAAATAGTGCATCCGAACAAAGCTGAATTCCAGTTGGTGCCACCATGATTTCAACACCTTCATTCGGACGATGGAACTGATCGACGGCTGCTTGGATCAAGTCAAGAGTTGCTGCGGTCGATCGAGCATAGGTTCCATGTTCAATTTCGTCACCTGCGGTCGGAATTCCGGCGCTCAATGTTTCGTCTTGAATCAGCGGTGCGATAAAGGCTCGAATACCAACATCTCGATAAGCGCGATCGACCTCCGCGATCGTTTCGATTTCCTTTCCCGGAATCAATACTAGATGATCAACCACACTGGTTCCGCCTGTCATCAAGGTTTCGATCGCAGTTCCAACCGCACTTAGATAAGCTTGTTCTGGATCGAGCGGTGTGAATTCATAGAGTTCTGCAATCCAGAGTTCGAGCGGCACAGGGGGAATGATCCCCCGCTGCCACATTTCAGATGAATGAGTGTGAGCATTGACAAATCCAGGCAGCAACAGCTTGTGAGTTCCGTCGATCGCAGTTCCAATCACTGCCAAATTTGGCGCGATCGCCACAATGCGATCGTCTTGAATCTGCACGTCAACTGTTTGATAGCCCTCGCCCTCTGCAATTAGCACGTTCTGGATTGTAAAGCTCATGAATCAAGGCTCGGTAAAGATAGCAATTGAGAATATTAAACTCGATCGCGCAGGGGTTTGATCTATATTTTTGGCTGGTTGCTCGATCGACCGAGGCAATCAGTCAGTTGCTCTTAACCATCTTTAAGTGAGCTATCTTTAAGTGAGCCGTCTTTAAGTGAGCAAACTTTGACAAACGACTATCAACCCTGATCAAAAGGTTACGTCTGTGAGGCTAATCGAAGATGTGCGATACCGTGTTTGAACATCAAATCTTGTGGAGAGCTAATTTCTTCACCTCCTTTGTTCTTTCAGGTATTTTCAATGACTACTGTAAAAATAGGGATCAATGGTTTCGGGCGAATCGGTCGGCTTGTGTTCCGGGCAGCACTCGGCAATGACAACATTGAGATTGTCGGCATTAATGATCTGGTTCCGCCTGATAATCTGGCGTATTTGCTGAAATACGACTCGACTCACGGCATCTATCCAGGCACGATCGAAGCGAAACCCGATGGGATTGCGATCGATGGAAAGTTCGTTCCTTGTTTTGCGATGCGAAATCCAGCAGATCTACCCTGGGGCAATCTGGGAGCCGATTACATTGTGGAATCAACCGGACTCTTTACCGATTTTGCAGGCGCGTCTCATCACATTACCGCAGGCGCAAAGCGAGTGATTATCTCTGCACCGACCAAAGATCCCGATCGTGTTAAGACGCTTCTCATGGGCGTAAATCACGATTCGTATGATCCCCAGAAAGATACGATCGTTTCAAATGCAAGCTGTACGACAAACTGCCTCGCCCCAATTGCCAAAGTTCTCAATGATCATTTCGGCTTAACTGAAGGCTTAATGACCACGGTTCATGCAACGACATCTACGCAATCTACCGTAGATAGTCCGAGTAAAAAAGATTGGCGCGGAGGGCGGGGAGCGGCTCAAAATATCATTCCTGCTGCCACCGGAGCCGCCAAAGCAGTCACGCTGGTTTTGCCAGAACTTAAAGGGAAGCTTACCGGAATGGCGTTCCGAGTTCCAACCCCAGATGTATCGGTGGTTGATCTTACCTTCAAAACCGAGCAGCCAACGAGCTATAAAGAGATTTGCGCCGCCATGAAAGCAGCTTCCGAAACAACGATGAAGGACATTTTGGGCTACACAGATGAGGAAGTGGTTTCAACGGATTTTCAGGGCGATCGTCGATCGAGCATTTTCGATGCCGGGGCGGGAATGGAGCTAAATGCTCACTTCTTTAAGATTGTGTCTTGGTATGACAATGAATGGGGCTACTCAAATCGCGTCGTTGATCTGATGACGACGATGGCGAAAAAGGATGGCATTTTGAATTAGATTTGGGCTGGGATAGGCAGCGATCGTCGGTCTGTCGTCCCAGTTTCCCAAGTCAGACCGCAGTTTCCCAAGTCAGACCGCAGCTTATCCTCAAGCGATCGCGCTTTTTCGGTATGATCAAACGCGCTCCTGTTTTCATGCTTTTATGCTGCCGCTGCTCTCCAGTTTGATTTTGTCACAAGCTACTCCTTCGCCGATCGTGATTGTACAACCTCAAGAAATGCGCGTTCTGCCGGGTGAATTAGACTCGGTTTGGGTGTTCAATAGCAATAGCCCGGAGGTAGTACAGAGCGAAGGGATTTTGCTTTCAACTTTTCCGCCAACGGGGAAGAAATTCCCTGCGGCTCACCTTGATCAAACCTTTTCCGGGCGCTTTGATATCTTCGCGCATCACATCGCCAAAGCGCTTACGCCAGAAGATTTGAGAACGCTCTATGTGGGTGTGATTGCTCATAATCCTGGCAAAGTAGCAGTGACGATCGATATTCTTCAAGCTGCAAGCTATCTCAGTCAGCCAGAGGCTCCCTTTGTCGAACTGCCTGCTGTGGTTGAAAATGATGATGGCAAAACGTTTTCAGGTCCCGGAAGTCGCGCTGTGGGGGAAGTGTTACGCGGACTTCGACAAGATACCTTTCCGGCTCAGGTCGTGATTCCACCGGGGGAAAGTCGAATGCTAATGAACTTACCGATTCCAGTGAAGACCCTCACGCCGCCGCTAAATGGTCGATCGACCTTGATGAAAGTTCGCAGTACTGGAGCGGTCTATCTTGCCAGCTTAGGAATGTTCGCAAAACAAAGCGCAGAAGGAACAGAACGCGCCCCAACGGTAGCAGAATGGGAAACATTGCTAGAGACTGCGAATGTGGTAGAACCGCGAGACAAAGCACCCACCCCGATCGAGCAAACAGCAGGGAGTGTCATCTATGGACGAGTGGCAGGAGTTGCGATCGGCTCTCAGTGGAACGGGCAGATTCTCGATCGAGGGCAAGATTTTCTCAGTACTCCCGCCCCTGGGAAAGGCTTCTCATACGGTTTGGCAACGCTAAATCGCGGCACATTAGGAACAAATCAAAACCAAAGCGCTAAGATGCTTCGCCGTTATCCGGACACTGCCTATCAAGCGCATGGCAACTATGCGATCGAATATAGTTTAACCCTGCCGTTAGAGAATACAACTGAACAAGCCCAAACGGTTGTAGTGACCGTTGAAACACCGCTGAAGCGAGAAGATACCCAGCAAGGCTTACGATTCTTGCAGCCTCCTGGAACTCAAACGAGCTTTCGCGGCACGGTGCGACTGCGATACAACGACGATCGAGGTTTACCCCAAACGCGCTATGTTCATCTCGTACAGCGGCGCGGTCAGCAAGGCGAACCCTTGATCACATTGCAGATGAAACCCCAAGAGCGGCGCTTAGTCCAGTTCGATTTGATCTATCCGCCAGATGCCACCCCGCCCCAAGTTCTAACCGTTAAAACTTTGTAGCAGCTATCGAACCTATCTTAAACCAACGCTGATAAGCGCGATCGCAATGGCTAACCAATCGATATTGGGAACTGCTGAAAGTTTGGATGTTGACTGATACGCCTTTCTACAGATGAGGGATTGATTCTCCAGTGTTTAGATAGCGGATGGATTTATGCGTAAGGACGACATTATGACCACCACAAAAACCACTTTACCTACCAAACAGCTTGGGCAGTCTGATCTTCGCATCACTTCGATCGGCTATGGCGCTTGGGCAATCGGCGGCAACGATTGGGAGTTTGGTTGGGGACAGCAAGCCGACCAAGACTCGATCGCAGCCATTCATCGCTCTCTAGATTTGGGTGTGAACTGGA
>DATJEM010000064.1:0-7116 GCA_035496615.1 Leptolyngbya sp. | reverse complement strand
ACATTCCCAAGCGATTGCCAGCCAGCACATCGGTAAATAAGCGATCGCCCACCATGCCGACTTGCTCTGGCGGCAGATTCATCGCTTCTACAGCGCGCCTGAGTTTCCGGCGTGAGGGCTTTCCGGCTCCCGCAATGTAGTACTGCACTTTCAGCACATCTGCGATCCGTTTAATCCGACTCTCGCTAATGTTATTGCTGACCAACCAAATCTCGGTAATCTCCCGCACCTGCTCGACCCAGGGCATCAATTCTGCCGAAATTTGAGCCGTTGTGATCGGAACCAGCGTTTCATCGACATCTAGCACAAGACCCCGCAAGCCTTTCTGCCGCAAGAGATCCGGTGTCAGTCCGAGGATGGTGGTATCGAGAAGAAGATCGGGTTGTAGAAGTTTGCCCCAAGGCATGATGTGTTACTCGCGAGATTGGACGCTACTGAAAAAGCCTAACGATGAGAAAGCCTAACAATGAAAAAGCCTAACGGTGAGAAAGCCTAACTACTAGCCTAATGTCTATAATTCGTAAAATCAATCACAAATTCGATCGCTGTGCCAGTTTTTCAGACTCCTACCGATTTTTTGCGGGGCTTTCTCGCGCTTGGGAATCGACGCGATCGCGGATTTTGCTTTGAGCCGATTCGTGTTCCGCCAAAGTACGGCTAAAAACGTGCGATCCATCGTACCGCGCCACGAAATAAAGGTAATCCGTCGCTTCAGGAGTTAATGCGGCTTTCAGACTAGCAATGCCGGGAGACGCGATCGGGGTCGGCGGTAATCCAGGCGTAATGTATGTATTGTAAGGCGAAGGCGTTGCCACTTGAGCGTAAGTCAAAGGATTCTCCGGCGTTTGCTGCACTCCGAGCGCATATTCCACCGTTGGATCTGAACCCAGCGTCATATTTTTCTTCAACCGATTGTGAAATACGCCAGAAATTCGATCGCGTTCTGATGGAATCACGGCTTCTTTCTCGACAATGCTGGCAAGTGTCACCCATTGCAGCAGAGAAAGACTGGTTTTCGATCGATTCTGGTTATAAATCGGCAGCGCCACTTGCTCAAAACGGTTCAGCATTTGCTTCACGACTTGCTTTGGAGTCACGTCTGTACCCGCTTCGATTTGGTAAGTATCCGGATAAAGAAACCCCTCTAGAAACGGCAGGTTCGGCGGCAGCCAGGGATAGTTCGCGTAGGGCACCTGATTGGCAGCAGCCAGGAAATCTTGCGCCCGAAAAAAGCCTTGTTTCTCAAAATAGTTCGCCATTTGTTTCAGCGACCAGCCTTCGGGAATCGTAAAGCTGCGTTGGGCAACTTGTCCTGTCCAGATTTTTTCTGCGATCGATTGCAGCGTTTCCCCAGTCGAAAGATCGTAGCTTCCGGCTTGAAATCCACCATCGGGTTTTTTCCACATCAGCCACCGCGCCCACACTTCCCACGCTTTGGCTGATCGAATCAACCCTGCGGCTGCGAGTTCCTCACCGATTTGTTGAGCAGAAGTCCCTGGGGGGATTTGGATCATCACTCGTTTTCCTTGATCTGCGGCGGCTTGTGACGTGACAGGCGAACTCGCAAAGCTCCACCACGATTGAACACGCCATGCCGATAATCCAAATGCAGCCCCGACCAGAAACAGGAAAAACGAAAACCTCGCAAAACTTTTAGCGATTTTCATTTGAATGAATGGGAAAGAACTGAGCAAATGCCTTTGCTCAGAACAAATGGTAATAGAGTTTGTGAATAAGTCAACCGAGCGAAAATGATTCGTAGGCAAAAATTGCGATCAAGGGAATCACAAGCAATTCAGGATTCTAGCGCTAATTTCAGACTAGGAGAAATATTTTTGGAGAGTCGGTCTAGAAAAGCTTGAATGTGAAAACTCAGACAATTTTTCGATTGCCAACTCTCCAGAAAATCGATCGAAAAATCAATCCATATCATCAAAAAGTTGATCTTCAATCATGGGCAACATTGGCTCAATTCTCTTTAGTTCTTCTTGAGAAAGGAGATGGGGCGTACCCTCATCATCAAGCCGCGCCAGAATAAAATACGGATCAAGCGGGGTATAAATTGCGTACTCTTGTTCTTCGTGCCAGAAGCTTGCGAGCAGTTGGAGTTCTTCTTGCTCATCGTCCGAGTCTGATTCTACTCCTGCCCAACTTTCTTCTTCATCTAGATCCGGCAGATCGCCTTCAACCGTCAACACGACTGCGGTTTGCTTCAGAGCCAAGTTCTGCTCTTCAAGAACTGCTCTGGCGATCGGAAACACCTGCTTGATCGTGGTTTGCTCCTCGACTAATACTGCTTCGTCCTCTTCGCCATTTTCTTGCCAAGCGAAAATCTCGATCGGCGAGTCAACGGGAAGCAACAGCACATATTCCTGATCTTCAACATCCAAAGAATGCTCAATGTAGCAGGTCAGCGTCAAGCCTGCTTCATCGGTGAGCGTTACGGTGGGAGCATCCATGTTATTAATGCTGTCTTCGTCCATTGGACTCTCTCTATCAACTTCTAAACGAACTGCGGGACGTTCCGAGAGCGATCGCGGTTTGCCCTCCCAAAAGTATCTCGTAGAATGGACACTTTTGTTGAACTTGACCCGCAACAAGGCTGAGAAATTCGATCGCACCGCCAAAAAAACTCTGAGGCTAGATGAAAACCTCAGAGTCAAAAAATTTCAGTCTTTCCTAGTTACTTTTTCGAGTAAGAGCGAAACGATTGATACGCATACTCTGGATGATAGAGGTGGCATCGATCGGTAATCTCTTTCATCAAACCCCAGGAGAATTTGTACTGTTTTAGCTCTGTTCCCCAGGTCTTGACCAAGCTGTGATGAGCAATCCGCAAGTTGTAGGACGGAATCGCAGTCGAAAGATGATGGGGGATATGAACATTGATATCGTGACAGAGAACTTCGACCCATTTCGGGTAGTCACAATGCACCGTGCCAAACAATTGTGCTTGTGCGGCATCCCATTCTTCGGGTTCTTTGAACTGAATGTCCGGCAAGGTGTGGTGAACCAGTGTGAAGGTACTCATCCAGAAGTGGTAAACCAGCCAGGGCATCAGCCAAAATTTCACAAAGCCCCAAACTCCAACGGTGAGCAATAGAGTGGGAAAAACGATCGCAGCAAATCCAATCACAACCGCGATCGACAATTTGACTTTGCCGTGATCTTTGAGTTTGTAGTTCGAGAGATCGAAATGAACGATCGCCCAGTGCAGCACCGATGCCAGCCACCAAAGCCGCCCGCGTGTTGTTTTGTAAGCCATTCTCGTGATCGGATCGAGGTCGTCATAAACCTCTGCTCGCCAGGGTCGCCACGCATTATCCACATCCATTTTGTTGGTGTGGTTGTGGTGTTGATTGTGCAGAATCCGCCAGCAGTGGAACGGATAAATCAGCGGAGCCATAAAAATGTGACCGATCAGATCGTTGACCCATTTGCGTTTGGCAAACGATCGATGTCCGCAATCATGGGCAATGACAAAAAATCCCGTCAGTGCGGTTCCGGTAAAAATCCAAGCGATCGGCAGCAAAAACCAGGGGGAAGCTTGAATGCTCCAATAGCCAAGACCAACGATCAGAACGTTGAACACTAAAGCTGTCCAGGCTTTTCGCATATCTTTTTGAAAGCACTCACGCGGCAGCGTTTTGATGATATCTTTCAGGCGAAGTTTGGGTGCGGGACTCGTGAGGGTCGAGTAATCGGGCGTGAGCGATGCTGTCATGAACGATTCTTTTCTCCGAAGGACTGTGATCTGCACAACACTTTGAGGTACGTAGCACGTTGATCTGCACAACACAAATATGCACAACGCATCGGACAAATCTCTACTGAAACTTGCCGTCTAGAAACCAGGCTACGATCGCAAGCCTAATTTTGGTTTGTGAGATTACTGTGTTTTTTATTACGAAACCTTAATCTTTATATCACGAATTTCGATCGTCGCTTCACTGTTTGCTCTAAAAATCGGAGCGCTCTAACCCGGCAAATTTTGAGGAATTTATGCTTCGTCTTTTTCTTCAGACGGCATTCTTCGCCCCCGCCGCTTCCGAGCTTCCATTGCTTTTTCCAATACTGTTAATAGTCCGGGTGCTTCTGCTTGCAGCGCCAGCAGCAATCGTTCGCCTTCTTCGAGATCTCCTGGGTCTTCGCCTGTTTCCATCACCGCTTGCAGACGCGGTAGGGCTAGTTCATCGACGAGTTCGACCAGGCTATGCAAACAGCGGTTAAACTGTCGCTCTGTGAGGATGGCATCTTCTAGCGGAAACTCAATGATGGCACGGATTTCACCGTCTGCCGGATCATACTCCCACTGCAACATTTTGGTTTCCCAGGAAATCGACAGCATTGTTTGTAGAATTGCGGCTTTGTGAGGATGGTCTTTCACGCCAGATAGCACTCGCGGCGCGAAAATCTCAAAAAATTCGCCTTCTTCGTCCAGTTGAATCACAATTAGAAACTCTTCGAGATTCTCGCCATACACGCCTGTAAGGATGCGGCAGCCTTCCTGGTCGATGCGATATTTCCAGTCTTTGCGATCGAGATAGCCTGCAATTTGTTTTAAGGTGGCTGCCATAAGAAAATGCCCAAGATTTAAACTTAGTCCAAAGGATGCTCGATATAGTTTAGCGGTCATTGACGATCGTGGCTCAATCGGTATGAGAGAGCCAGATCGATTTGTTGCACCAAAGATTCGAGTGTTGTGGAGTTGTCCAAAATGACGCTGGCTTGATCGAGCTTTTGCTGAATCGGCATTTGGCTTTGAATTCGCGATCGTGCCTGTTCCAAATCGAGCTTTTCTCGCTGCATTAATCGCTGGATTTGTTGCAATTCTGGACAGTAAACCACCCAAATTTCGGTGACTAAATCCGTCATATTGGCTTCAAATAACAGCGGAATCACTAAAACGATCGTGCGATGAAATTTAGATAAACGGTCGCATTCGATTTGTAGTCTCTCTCGGACAGCAGGATGAATCTGTTGTTCTACCCAAGCGCGTTCAGTGGCATTTGAAAAGATGATTTCGGCTAATTTTGCTCGGTCGAGCGTGCCATCAATTCGGAGGAGTTTAGAGCCGTATCGATCGGCGATTCGGGACAAAATGGGCGATCCAGGTTCGACGGCATCTCGCGCGATCAGATCAGCATCCAAAACTGGTAATTTTTGCGCCGCCAAATAGGTTGAAACGGTCGTTTTGCCCATGCTGATTCCGCCCGTAATTCCGATCAATCGAAGCGAATTGCTCATGCAAGGCTCCCTGAAGTTTCGCGATCTAGTGTAGAGTTCAGGCTGAAGTTTCGATCGAATATTCCCTTGATTCACTGGCTTAGTCTGGTTATGGCTCTCGCGATCGGCGCGGTTCTGCGGTTTTGGAACCTCGACGTAAAACCGCTGTGGATGGATGAAGTGATCACCGCGATTTTCAGTATGGGGCGGAACTATTGGGAAGTTCCATTAGAGCAGTTTTTTAGCGTCTCAACGCTGGATCAACTGTTTCAACTTAAGCCGACGACTTGCGCGAATATTGCGCAAGCGGTTTCGGTGCAGTCGGTACATCCTCCATTATTTTTCTGCTGGCTGAATCAATGGCTGCAGATTGTTCCGGGGAATTGGGTGTGGCAAATTCGATCGCTGAGTGCGGTCGCGGGAGTCGCTGCGATCGCGGCGGTGTATTGGCTAAATCGACTTGCATTTGCGCCAAGTGCGGGAATGATTGCAGGCTTGGTGATGGCGGTATCACCGTTTGCGGTTTATTTGTCTCAAGAGGCGCGACATTACACCGTTCCAATGCTGTTTGTGATTGTTGCACTTGTTGGATTAATTCGGATTCAACAAGATTTGATCCAACACCGACGATCGCCGAAAGTTTGGATTGCCTGGATCATTGTAAATGGGGTTGGCTTTTACGTTCATTATTTTCTGATTTTAGCGATTGCGGCTCAGTTTTTTGCGCTGTTTGTGTTGCAGATTCGATCGCGTCAAGCTTCTAAATTTTGGTGGCAAAGTTGGGGTGCGATCGGACTTTCTGGTTTAGGCATAGTTGCCATTTGGCTGCCGTGGCTACCGACTTTTATCAGCCATATCACTCGTCCCGAAACGGATTGGCTCGAAACTTCTCAGGCGGAATGGTGGAGTTTTTTAATCCCGCTGTATCAGTTCGCGGCTGGCTGGCTAGTGATGGTCATTTCGTTTCCAGTAGAACACCAGCCAATCTGGATAGTTGTGCTATCTGGAGTTGCGATGCTGTTCTTTGCAGGCTGGCTAGTCTGGTGTGTTTTGAAAGGATTAAAATTGCTGTGGCGCGACCCGCAAACGCATTGGGAAACGTTGATACTCATGAGTTTTGTCGCGGGAGTGATATTAGAATTTCTTGCGATCGTTTATATTCTCGGCAAAGATATTGCCCAAGTTCCGCGCTATAACTTTATTTACTATCCGGCTGTTTGTGTATTAATTGCCGCGAGCTTTTGGAAACTCAATCAAATACAATCCTCAAAATTTGAAGCGCCATTTCTATTCTATTTTTTCGGCGGATTAAGCTGCATTTTTGTCGTTTCTAACCTAGTATTTCTTAAACCTTATACGCCCGATCGCGTGGCTCAAAATATCCTGTCTTCCTCCTCAGAATGTGCCGCGATTGTCATGAGCTATGACGATTTTCAAGACATCGCGTTGGGGCTAGGATTTGCTTTAGCAATTCAGCATCAAGAGAAACAACTACCGCAACATCTACCGCAACATTGTCAGCCTTCAAACTTCGCGTTTGTTTCTCGGATTCAGGGATACGAGGCGTTTTGGCAGAAAGTGGCAACGTTGAAAGCGCCTGAAATTGGGAAATTTTGGGCGATCGCGCCAGGACTCAGAAAGCGAGACTTTCCGCCTCAAGTCAAGCTACAGAATGAAACTTGCACATTGAATTCCGATCGACAATATCGGATCGGAATTCCTTACACAGGGTATGACTGCCGCAGCTAATTACTTTGTCAAATCAGGAAAAACCGCTTGCACGGCTGGATGAATCAAGCGGTAGTTTTGAACATTTAATCCTTGTGCCAGTGCGGGATCTCGATCGAGCGCTTTCATTCCTTCATTGGCTAACTTCACCACATAAGGCAG
>DATJEM010000063.1:0-6600 GCA_035496615.1 Leptolyngbya sp. | reverse complement strand
TGTTACCGGGCGCGAAACCAGTCTCGGAACCTAGCTTGGTCATGTGTGATCCCAGATGCAACCGTTTGCAAACCTATCTTAAGATGTTTTGCAGGGTTTGAATGGAAAGCTGCGCTAATGCTGAGCGCTTAGAAATTGTTTCAAAGCTTCTAGCATTTTAGCAAGTTGGGAAAGTAAAGTTGTTGCTTGTGTTAGATCATTGCTTAACGCTTGTGATTCTAACTCGGATGCGATCGCCTGCATTTCGTACAGTCCAACATTAGAACTTGAGCCTTTCACATGATGAGCAGCGTTGGAAACCTCGATCGCGTTTCCACTTGCTAAAGCCGTTTGGGCTGAAATCAAATGCTGCTGTGTATCTTCCCAAAAAATGTGCAGCAGTTCGCGTTCAAACTCTGGATTTCCGTCTGAAATTTGGTGGAGATGGTGCCAATCGATCGCTAAATTCATCTGCTGTATGACTGCTTGTTGATCTAACAAATTGCCCCAATGGGTTAACCGTTCGCTCAGGTTTTCTTTGGAAATTGGCTTGCTTAAATAGTCATCCATTCCAGCGGCTAGACATCGTTCACGATCCTCTAACATTGCGTTTGCAGTGAGCGCAATAATCACGCTTTGATGCTGCTGCGCTCGAATGAGTTTCGTTGCTGCATATCCATCCAAAATGGGCATTTGACAATCCATCAGAATGAGATTGTACGGAATTTGGTCGAGCATCTCGATCGCTTCTTTGCCGTTTGCCGCCACATCCGCAGTGTAACCCAAATGTTTGAGTTGATTCAACGTGACTTTCTGATTCACGATGTTGTCTTCGACAAGAAGAATTTTGAGTTTTGAATTTGCTTGATTTGGCGGCGTGGAAACTGGAGAAACGATCGTTTTTCCTGCCGATTTTGGGGGCGCGATCGTACTGATAATGCAATCTAATAATCTCGCTTGTTTCACAGGCTTGATTAAGTAAGCAGAAAATCCAAGTTCTGCCATTCGAGTTGCGCCGTCCCAATGATGCACCGAGGTCAGCATAATCAGTTTGGTGGTCGCTAAAGTGGGGTCAGATTTGATTTGTGAACCGAGCGTTTCACCGTCAATTTCGGGCATTTGCATATCGAGAATCGCCAAATCGTAAGGCGTTCCTAACTCGACTTGACCGCGCAATTTTTGCAGCGCGATCGTGGCATTTTCGGCTTCATCTACGTGGATTCCCCAAGCCGAAACTTGATAGCGCACGATCGTTCGATTCGTTTCATTATCATCGACCATGAGCAAGCGCAATTGAGTCAAATCAGGCGCGGCAATCGGTGTAATTTGAGTGGCAGCATAGCGGTAACTTTCTTGGGCAGATAAGCACTGAGATTGTTTCTCAAAGGTGAGCGTAAACCAGAATTTTGATCCAACTTTGGGTCTGCTTTCAACTTCGATCGAACCGCCCATCAATTCCACTAACTGCCGCGAAATCGCTAACCCCAAGCCAGTCCCCCCATATCGACGAGTCATTGAAGCATCGACTTGGGCAAACGGATGAAACAATCGTGCCTGCGCTTCTTCAGGAATTCCGATTCCCGTATCAGCGATTGAAAACGCGATCGCCGCTGCGGTTTCGGTTTCCGATGCTAAAACCGCTTCGATCACGACTTCGCCTTGTTTGGTGAATTTGATCGCATTGCCGACTAGATTAGTGAGAATTTGTCGCAATCGACTGATATCCCCGCGTAAATCGATCGGCAAATTGTGATGAATCAACGTCCCAATTTCTAATCCTTTGGCAAAGGCTGCCGGAGCAAACAAATCTGCCACATCTTCAATACAAGTCGCCAAATTAAAATCGAGCGCTTCGAGCTTCATTTCTCGCGCTTCAAGTTTTGAAAAGTCGAGAATCTGATTGATTAATGTCAGGAGATTGTCGCCGCTCGCCCGAATCGTTTCAGCAAAGTCGCGCTGAGTTGCATTCAGCTTGGTATCCAACAGCAATCCAGTCATGCCCAACACCGCATTCATCGGGGTGCGGATTTCGTGGCTCATCGTTGCTAAAAACGTACTCTTCATCTGCGAAGCGCGTTCGGCTTCTGCCCGCGCTTGCTCTAGCGCTAAATTCTGCTTTGCCAGCGTCGATCGCTGTTGCTGTTCTTGATCCAACAGTCGAGCCTGCATTAATGCGATCGCAACTTGATCCGCTAACTGAGTCAAAAATTCTACTTCAAACACTTGCCACTGACGCGGATTTTCACACTGATGCGCGATTAACAATCCCCACAGGCTCGGATCTACTTTCTCATCTTGATGCTGCAAAATTGGGACGACCAAATTTGCTTTCACCTCAAACTGCCGCAACAGTCGCCGATAGCAAGGGGTGAGCGGTGTCGCTTCGATATCATTAATCGTAGTCGTTGCACCTTGCTGATAGTGTCGCCAACCGCCCTCTTTGAAACAGGTATCTTCGATGTGTTGACCGAGTGCCGAAGTCCAACCCTCCCGAACGGACTCCACTTCAACGATTCCATTCCATGCCGGATCAAAACGGTAAATCACGACGCGATCGGCTTGCAAAAACTGCCGCACTTCTGCCACCGTGGTTCCAAGAATCTCTCCGATATGCAGCGATCGGCGAATTCTCAACGTAATCGCCGCTAGTAACTGCGATCGGGCAGTCTGCCGATTTGCTTCTTCTTCGGCTTGTTTGCGCTCGATAAATTGCCCCACTTGAGAAGCGATCGCGATCATCATTGTATTCATCATCTCTTCATCCGGGGGCTGCACTCGATGACTAAATAAAGCAATTACGCCCACCGTTTCGTCTCGGCTGAGAATCGGGCAGCCCAATGCAGCATGAAGCCCCACTCTCGCGGCAATATGCGATCGCAAAAACAACTTATCGTAAACCACATCGCTCATCCACAGCGGCTCACCACTTTTCCAAACTCGTCCCGGCAGCCCATACCCCAGCGCAAATACCCACGATTCTGACGAATCTTCAAACTCCGCAAACTGTCCTGCCAATCGGCTCCAATGGGCGGTACACCGAAGGGAGCGGGTGCTGCGATCGCCGATCCACAGTTCACCAACATCCCAGTTCGCGTGTTCGCAGATCATTCGCAGTAGCCGAGGCGTGGCTTCGCTCAAAGTCGTGGATTCAGCTAAGACGCGGGTAATCACGTGCTGAAGCTGTAGCTGTAGCTGCATTCCGGACGATCGCGTCTGGGTAACAGATTGTTCAAGATTGCGAATCTTGCGCCGCTGTTCCAGCAGGATGATCACGTGATCACCGAGCGATCGGAGCGCCATTTTTTGCTGGGCATCCAGGCTTTGGGGAACATAGTCCATCACACACAATGTTCCGATCGCGAATCCAGCCGCATCAATCAGCGCGACTCCTGCATAAAATCGAATCGGCGGCGCATCGGTTCCCAAAGGATGGGCAATAAACCGTTCGTCTCCAGACGCATCGACGACGACGACGACCTTCGTTTGGGTCAAAGTATGATTGCACATCGATTTACGACGCGGCATTTCCATCGCATCAATGCCAATTTTGGCTTTGAACACTTGTCGATCGACCTCCAGAAAGCTCAACAGCGCGATCGGAACGCCGCAAATTTGGGCGGCTAACTGAGCTAAACGATCGAACGCCTCTTCTGGGGAGGTATCTAGAATGTCATATTCATAGAGCGCTGTGAGTCTTGCCGATTCTTGTTCCGGTGATGCCGTCATAATTTTCTACGGGGGCAATGAGGCAGTCCTTTGTGCGTACCATTCGTGCCTACCAGATTAGGCATCACTCAATTGCATTGAGCATTTGCATTGAGCATTTGCATTGAACATTTGCATTGAACAGTGTATGGATCGCTGCACGAGGTTTCAACGTCGCTGAACTTTCTCGGATTTAGTCTTTCAGAATCCAAGTAATTGTACTGATGACGACGAACCAAAATATCCAACTGGGAACTTGTAAGTACCCAATGACTTCTGAAGGAAATAGAACCAACCGCACTGTGATTAACCCCAGAAATAGTAGCACAGTCAAAATTCCAATTTCCATCGCAGCCTCCATCTTGTGCGTGCTTGAACTCGGAGTCAGGTTGAAAAAGCGACCCTCGATCGCCCATTTGCATCGTCTCCCATTTTACAATATGAACCCTATGAGTCTGACCCTTAAATCGGTTGTCTAAATCGATAGCAGTAGCGACTTTGAATGATTTTAATTTCGGTTTAGGGAGAACTTTAGAGATGAATGAAAACACAGTCCGATTCGCGGTTTTGGGAATGAGTTTGGCGATCGCGCTGCCCGTCGCTGCCCAACCCGGCGATTTTAGAGCCTTAACGCTTGACGACAAAACGACGGCTGGCGTAATGATGGGTTCGACGGGGGGAACGACTTCGCTCCCTGCGATCGTGGGCAACAGCGATCGAGCCAACCGTACCTGTCTCGGCTTTGGCGACCCCGCGCCAGACCACACGCTAATTCTGAAAAAGGCGGTTTCCGATCTATCTATCCGCGTCAATAGCGGCGGCGGCGATACAACACTGCTGATTTCCGGTCCCGACGGGGTGCGCTGCGCGAATGCTGGACAACCCGGCAAGGATGTAAAACTGCAAGAAGACAATTGGCAACCCGGAACCTATCAAATTTGGGTGGGAACGGTAATACCGAATACGAATCGAGACTATCGCCTGAGCGTGCGAGCAAAGTAGAGCGGTAGAAGTCGATCGCGACAGCATTTCCAGAGTTTGTCGTGATCGATCCTCAACCTGCCGCGACGGATTCGATGTTTGTCGCCACAAAATTAATGTCCGCTATGACAAGATCTGTCTTTGCCGTACATTGGCGGGGTTTAATGACGATCGATGACTGCTTGAGCTTCGCCGCCAAAATGCAGTCTGATTCACCTCCAAAAATCTGTCACGTCGTATCCCAGTTCCGCTAACATTCGACGCAGCAACGGTAAACTCAAGCCGATTACATTGGTATGGCAGCCTTCGATCTGTTCCACAAATAGACCGCCCCGACCTTCTAGAGCAAAACAACCCGCACAACTCATCGGTTCTTCTGTGGCAACGTATGCCTCAATTTGTCGATCGCTAATCTCCGCAAAATAGACTCGCGTTACCTGGGTTCTGACCAGCGCTGGATAAGGCATCAACGCCCCTTGCTCGGTTGTATAAGGCTGCAAAAAGGCGTGTCCGGTGAACAGTTCGCCCACCTTGCCGCGCATCTGTTTCCAGCGAGAAATTGCTTCGTCTGGATCTTTCGGCTTGCCGTGAATTTCACCGTCGATCGACAACACTGAATCACAGCCCAAAATTAATCCTGGAGTCGTTGAGAAAAATCCAGAGGGGAGTTCAGTCTGCCGATCGAACAGAGATTGCATTGTCGATCGAGCTTTTCCCTCTGCCAGAATTTGCACTAATTTTGCTGGATCGGTGATCTGAATCTGCGACTCATCAAAATCGCTGGGATAGACCAGCACCGAAATACCAGCCATTGCCAATAGCCGCTTTCGGGCGGGAGAAGCCGATGCCAGCACGAAAGGAACCGCCATCTAATCCACCATAAAAGACTTCACGGATTTCGTCAGAATCGCCGCCATCTTGTCCCAGCGCTCCTCAGAAGTCGAAGCATTCATCGTATAGAGCTTGCCCCGATAGACGATCGCGCTTGCCAAATTGTGCCGCTGTTCCTGATTCGGCAATGTCACCAAGTATTCGAGTAAATAGTAAGTTCGATCGGCAATTTCGCGAGCATCCGCATTGAGCAATTCTGCGGTTCGACCGGAATCAGGAGGTGCGATCGCGCTTTTGCCCAACTGATATCCCACTTCCGTTGGGGTTCCGAGATCGGTCAGCTTCTTTTTACCCGGAACCGGATTAATCACCATGCTCACATTTTCGGTCTGACGAATAATGTCGTGAAACACCACATCAGGACCATTCGCCACCTTCACCGACAGCCAGCCATTCGGATACAAAAACCGATAGCCATCCGTACTATCGATAAAGCTATTCAATCCCCCCACGCCAGACACACAGCCTTGCAGCCCTAATGCGAGGACAACCAGCAGCATCGCGACGATTCGTTTGAGCATCACTTGATAATCTCTCCGCAAAAAACTTTTCCCGTGTCCCACCGTGTACAACCTGACAAACAACGTAATCTATTCTCCCACCTTCGTTTGCGATCGCGGATCAAATCTCTGTCGAATCGTCAGTAAATTTGGCAGAATGAATCAGCAATCCCCCAAAAGTCCACTAAACTATAGAGCGATCCCGGCAAATTCTTTCTAGGGTGAAGACATCCCGCGACTCCACGGAGGCAAGAATCTCACTTTGTCCCCAAAATTTGTCTGGTGCGGCAGATTCCTCAAGATTTGGCTTGAGATTTCGGTAAAATGCTGAAGATTCGTAATTTTAAATCTGCAATTCGTAGTGATTAAAAGTGAACGTTATGAAACAAAGCGATCGATCCTAAGTCTTTCAGCCTTTCGCTAGGTTGCTTTTGATCTAGCTTCTATTACGAATACATTAATTGAAGATAATGAGTGCCTCCGTGAATGTAATGCAGTTGAATAGCCCACCTGCTCCGCCGCCGACTCCGATTATTTTAGATAG
>DATJEM010000062.1:0-6693 GCA_035496615.1 Leptolyngbya sp. | reverse complement strand
GCTTCTGTTTGCCGCACTTCATCCGTTTTCGGATCATACGAATAGGCTAACGTAATTTGATTGGGCACAACCTCATACAGCACGCTGCGAGTATCCTGCCAGTAGCCCGGTTTTGTTTGGGCAGGTGCTCCCAGTGTCGCTTGAATCTCTTGTTCTGTCGTTCCAACGGCAAACCCAGGAATGCGACTCGTCGATCGCGTCGCAGGCTGGGGGGCAGGCGGAGACGGATCAACTTCAATCGGTTGAGGAGTAGGCGTTGGGGAAGCGATCGGTTTTGGGCGGGGAGGCGGTGTCGGGGTGGGGGTCGGTGAGACGGATGGAGTTGGGGACGGCGGAGTCGAAGGCAGCGGAGCAGGAGAACTGAGCGTGACTGTGGGTTCGGAAGTCTGTCGAGATTGAATCCAGAGAACCCCGATCGCAACCGCAGTGAGCGTTAAGCCAGACAGGGTTATCAGCAGCCAAATAATCCGCAGTCCGGGCTTTGGCAAAGCGGTGGGTTCGGGCGGTGGGAGAAAAGCAACCGTTGCCGCCGTTGCAGAAGACGCTTTGGGCGGTTGCGTCAGGGGGAGAGAAGGTGAATCTTGGCGCAATAGCGATAGCCAATCTGAGATCGTTGCCGGACGGGCGATCGCGTTCATTGCCATGCCTCTTAGAATCGCTTGATTCATACTTGGAGTGATGGAAGGATTGAGTTCTCGCGGTTCTGGCAAGCGTTCGTGGTCTCGCAAAATTGAGGCGATCGGAACGGTTGCCGTCACCAAAGCGTACAGCGTTGCCGCTAGACCATAAACATCACTCGCAGGACTGCGTTTTTCTTGAGCGATATACTGTTCGATTGGAGCATATCCAACCGACATAATCTGTGTGTGTATCTGCGTTGAATTGGGTTTGAATTCGCGAGCAATCCCAAAATCAATCAGGATTGCTTCTTCTGTTTTCTCATGCAGAATAATGTTTTGCGGTTTGATGTCTCGGTGGAGTAACCCATTGCGGTGAACTACTTGTAGCGCTGCTCCGATTTGTTGAATGTAGCGAATGGCGATCGCTTCCGGTAACGGTCGATCGGGAAATACCAAATCCTCTAGAGTGTTTCCGGGAATGTAATCCATCACCATGTACGCGCGATCTTCTTCGATAAAAAAGTCGCTGACTCGCACGATGTTGGGATGCACACAGGAGGCAAGGCGGCGGGCTTCATCTCGGAACTTGCGCTGGAGATCGGGAAAATCGGGCTGCGATCGCAATGCTTCATTCAGCGTCTTGATCACAACGGTTTGATCGAGGAAGTGATGCAGCGCTTTGAAGGTAACTCCAAAACCACCCCGACCGATTTCTTCTTCGAGGGTGTATTTGCCGTTTGAGAGCGTTTTGCCGATGAAAGAATCCATGCCCTATGACTAATTTTCATTTCGAGGCAGAGCGCACCGGATTTGGGTCACAGTTTCACCTGTTTCGGTGGGCATCTTCACAAATTCTAACCGACCGTTCATCAACTCCATCAAGGATTGGTTCAGCAATAAGCTAAATCCCAGTGAAGGCGGGTCGAGGTCTGGAGATGCTGCGGTTTTCAGCAGATCGATCGCTTCTTGCCAAACTGCGATCGGGCGTTCATCTTCTAGATCAATTTCTAGATCGATGTAGATATTTTTTGAATCAGCTTGAGCGGAGAGCTTCAGCGCGCCATCTTGCAGGGTTGCGATCGCGCTGCTGATCAAACTGGTTAAAACTTGCTCCAGCGATCGACGGTCTGCCACCACTTGCAGATCTGGCTCTGGCAACACGAACTGAAAGCGCAAATTGCGGTTTTCAGCTAATAGATGGGTGAGACAAAATACATGATCAAAGACATCAGCAACGGACACAGATTGTAATTCTAATGTGCCCGTACCGTATTCAGCTTTGGAAACATGAATCACTTCATCGAGTAGCTTTACGAGTTTCAAAGCGGACTGATTCGCCTGTGTCAAAAATTCGCGTTCTTCTTCGGGCGATTCGCACAAATCTTCTAGAATGAGCTGCTGTGCGCCGATTAAGCCATTTAAGGGCGATCGCAGTTCGTGAGAAGTTCGCGCCAAAAAACCCGCTTTGAATTGACTCAGTTCGAGGAGCGATCGATACGCCAACTCTAGCGGCTGAGAATTTTCTGCAACGATCGGCTTCCGACTGATCAACCATCCGCCTATAAAGCCGAGTCCCAATCCCGCAATCAAATAGCCTAAACTCATTCTTGCCACCGCGAACCACGTTTATGAGTGTAGCGGCGGCAGGGAATTTTACGCGGTTTTGCCGACCACTCCTTCAACTAGCCAATTCATCGATTCAAGCTCGATCGCAGTTGTAGGATAGCCTTTTCCTGCCGGAATGACTGTCTTTCCAGTGTTATCTTTCAGTCCCCCTTTGTAAACAATCAGCGAACCCGCTTTCATGTTCGCGATCGTTGCATCTGCATCTTTTTTCGCTACGTCCGACACCGCAGCCCCAAACGGCGAAATTTTCACAAATCCGTCTTTGTATCCGCCTCTGAGCATATGCGGAATGCCGCCGTTCATCAGCGTTTTGCCTCCCAGGATCATATTGGCATAGTCCGTATACACCTTCGTCCAATCCCACTCTGCCCCAGTTAAATATCCTTTAGGAGCCAGCGACGATTGATCAGCATGGTAGCCAGACGTAAACACACCGCGCCGTTCCGCTGTCTCCATCACCACTTTTGGGCTGTCTACATGGCACGTAATCACATCTGCACCTTGATCGATTAGGCTATTGGTGGCTTCTGCTTCTTTGACGGGCAGCGACCAATCGCCCGTGAAAATCACCTGGGTTGTGAGGGTTGGCTTCACGCTGCGTGCGCCCAGCGTAAAACTGTTGATGTTACGAAGTACTTGCGAAATGGGTTTTGCAGCCACGAAACCCAGCTTGCCGGATTTGCTCATGTGTCCGGCGACCACTCCAGCCACATACTGAGCTTCGTCGATATAGCCGAAGTAGCTGCCGACATTTTTGGGATGCTTTGCGGGGTCATAGAGTGCGCCACAGTGGAAAAACTGCACGTCAGGATTTTCGGTAGCAATCTTGAGAATGTGCGGATCGAAAAAGCCAAATGAAGTCGGAAATAAGACGGTTGCTTTGTCTTGGTCGATCATATTCCGCATCACTTCCTGAACTTCGGTCGTTTCAGGAACACTGGCTTGATCCACTGTCTTGATGGTTTTCAGACTTTTTAAGCTTTCTTCTCCCTGATAGTGGGCTTGATTGTAGCCGAAGTCATCTTTCGGACCCACAAAAATGAATCCTATGACCAGCGGTTTGTCTGCGGTTGAACTTGCGCCCGTGGTCGTTCCTGCGGTGTTGGTCGCGGGTGTGCAGCCTGTCCAGAGTCTTGAGGTTGCGCCAAAAGCTCCCGCCGCAAGCAGTCCCCGGATGATTTGACGACGAGAAACTTGCGATCGATGGACATCATTCTTACTCATCGTTTATTCCTTGAATGTAGATATCACAAATGCGATCGATTGAAGTCGCTTTTCGATTCCTCAACTGTGCTGTCCAATACATTTATTCTTTTAGAGCGGTGATAAGCGCGATCGAATCGGACACCGCCCCAAACACACCGCCCTGCATCTTAACCATGTTCAAGGCTGCAAGATAGTTGCCGTAATCGGTCGCTCCGGTGCAGTCCGAAAGCAGGAGGCATTCATAACCGCGATCGTTCGCATCTCTCATCGTTGTATGCACACAAACATCCGTTGTGATTCCCGCGAGGATCAAATTCTGAATTCCTTTTCGTTGCAGAATCAGATCCAGATCCGTTGCATAAAATGATCCTTTTCCGGGTTTATCAATGATCACTTCTCCGGGTAAGGGTGCAAGTTCGGGGATAATCTCCCATCCCGGCTCCCCGCGAACGAGAATCCGCCCACAAGGACCTAAATCGCCAATTCCTGCCCCAATTTGCTGCGATCGCCAGCGTTTGTTTGCTGGCAAATCTGATAAATCGGGTCGATGTCCTTCGCGAGTATGCAGAATGGTGAAATTTAGCGATCGCATCACCGCTAATAGCGTTTGGAGGGGTTCGATCGGGGCGCGAGTCAGCGAGAGATCGTAGCCCATTTTGTCTACATATCCACCCTTGCCGCAAAAGTCTGTTTGCATATCAATCACAATCAGCGCTGTATTTTCAGGACGCAGATCGCCATTGAATGGATAAGCATAGGGATCAGCGTTCACCAACATTGAATCCGCCCCCTGTGACAGAAATTGGGAGTTCTTCGCCGCGATAGTCTCTTGTCGGTGTCGCAAACCCGCAAGCTGTTCCGTCGGTCTGAATCACTTCATCTTCCCACGGCAATCGATAGCTACCGTTGACCAAATCTTTCATGTAAGTGTAGGGACAATCTTGCGCCCCCCCTTTGACCGCCACATAGCCACGATGACCAAACTGATAGATGTTGTTTTCCACGCCCCAATGTTTCCGAGCCTCGCGTACCAAATCGGGTCGCAACTCAGCCGTAATGATCTCATCCGGTCGATGGCTGCCCATCACCAAAGGCGTGCCATCAAAGTTGACAAACATGCCCTCGCCCATTGAGTCAAACGTGCCATCTGTGCCACACATACAAACGGAGGCAGTGTACATCAGATTACAAAAGGCGTTCGTTTGATTGGTCGCTTGCCAAGCATGGCGAATTGGCGCAGTATAGCCCGCCGTGCGAATCATGATTTCTGCACCTTTGTAAGCACATTCCCGCGCCATTTCTGGAAACATTCCGTCATGGCAAATGATGAGCGCGATCGTGCTGCCGTTTGGACCTTCACAGACTGGAATGCCCAAGTTTCCAGGCTCCCACGGTTCGACCGGAACCCAGGGATGCAGTTTGCGATAGTACAGTTTCAGTGCGCCTGTGTCATCGATAATGATGCCGCTGTTGTAAGGATTGCCGTGAGGGTTGTACTCCATGATCGAAAAGCATCCCCAAATGTGATGTTCTCGACAGGCAGCTTGAAACGCTTGAACTTCTTTGCCCTCTAAGCGACACATGATCTCTGGATTGGTATCCATTGACAGTCCATGCAGCGCATATTCTGGAAAGACGACCAAATCCATTGTTGGCGAATTTCGCCGCGCTTTGCCAACGAGTTGACAGATCCGATCGGTTTGAGCCGCAAGATCATCCGGGGTGATCACTGTTGGAAGCTGTAGCTGTACTAGCCCTAAAACCACCCCGTTTGGCGCTTTGTTTAGCCCACCCAATCCACTCATGATCTTGCCCTCAATGATGATGTGAGAGCTTTATAACACTCTTCTGAGAGCAATTTGTACTTCAAAATACAAAATTGAGCGATCAAACGACGAGTTGTTTTAAGCGCTGAGTAAACGCAGGCTGACCAAAAATCGCTAGGCTCTCTTGTCGCAACCACTGCCCCACACAGCGTTGATCGTTGCCTTTGAGAATTTCGAGAATCGCGATCGCGACTTCATCTGGATCACGGTGCGGAACCTGCCAACCCAAACGCCCATCTTGCAAAGGATCAGATGAACCGTCTGTGTCTCCAGACAAAACCGGAACACCGCACGCCATCGCCTCTAAATACACAATCCCGAATCCTTCTTGAGATGGCATCACATAGGCATCTGCCAAACAGTAATGGTTGGGTAATTCTTCCGTCGAGACGAAACCTGCAAAAATCACGCGATCGCCGACTCCCAATTCTGCTGCAAGCTTCGCCAATCGAGGCTGATCGTCGCCGCGCCCAATGACTAAATATTTCACATCTGGGAAAACCTGAAGAATCTGCGGTAGGGCACGAATCGTGACATCTACGCCCTTATACGGATCGCCTGACCACAATCGCGCCACTGTCATCAAAACTTTGCAATTTTCAAGCTGATAGCGCTGGACTAAAATTGGATCTTTCGCTTGGGGTCGAAAAAAGGTTCCATCAACCGCACAGAAGAGAAAATCAACTCGATCGCGCTGAATTTTATTCGCTTCACACGCTCGATCGCGAGAGTATCGACTAATTGCCCAAATTCGATCGGCGTTTTGCAGCGAGCGGCAGGTGCGATCGGGCAGCGGTTCCCAAACTTCTTTCCCGTAAGTCAAGACGGTATAAGGAATTCCTAAAGGTCGGCACAACGCTTCGATCAGGGGAGCCAAAAGAATATGACCGCAGAAAACGCGCTGGGGGCGATGTGTCACAAGGTGGGTGAGCAGTGCGATCGCCAGTTTTGCCCGTCCTACTTTAGGCGAATAGGCTTTAGGCGAATTGGCTTTGCAGGAGTGAAACCGTAACGATTTCGATGCCAATGGATTTTCAAGCCCGATCGGGTCGCGCAGCAAAAACACATCTGCACTGACCCCCTCCAATTGCGAATAGGCTTGCAAAATGTCTTTCACATACGACTGAATGCCGCCCTCGCAGGAAAAAATTTCTAGAAAAACAAAAACGTGATGTTGCGACATAACAGGAAAAAGGGCGAACCGCAGTCCGCCCAGAAGAGCATCAGATTACCCTTGCTTTAAATGCCCAAATGAATCGGCGATCGCGCAGATTCTCAATCCGATCACGAATGAATGTCTAATCGCCCGGACGAACTCGCTTCAACATTTCCACCAAAATCAGGTGAGCTTCTTTTGCATCTTTCAAAGTGCGATCGAATTCCACCCGAACCGGAACCGTTTCTTCATTCACCTG
>DATJEM010000061.1:0-11826 GCA_035496615.1 Leptolyngbya sp. | reverse complement strand
GTCGTCGCCAATTTATGAACGCCCTGATGTTTGGTTCCGAAGCGTTAGTCGCCCTCGGCGCTTTGTATCCGGTGGTGAAATACTTTATTCCGCCTTCGTCGGGTAGCTCGTCTGGTGGAGTCACGGCAAAAGATGCTCTGGGTAACGATGTCGTCGTCAGCGAATATCTGAAGTCCCACCCCGCAGGCGATCGCTCTCTAGCTCAAGGTCTCAAAGGTGATCCCACCTACCTCGTGGTGCAAGAAGACGACACGATCGCTAGCTACGGCATCAATGCTGTTTGCACTCACCTCGGCTGCGTTGTCCCCTGGAACCCAAACGAAAACAAATTTATGTGCCCGTGTCACGGTTCCCAATACGACAACACGGGTAAAGTCGTGCGAGGTCCGGCTCCCCTATCATTAGCGCTCGCTCATGCCACCGTTGAAGACGATAAAGTGGCGCTGACTCCCTGGACTGAAACCGACTTTCGGACGGGCGATGATCCGTGGTGGGCTTGAGCCATTTCAATTTGAACCCTTGCACCCCTTATAGAAGAGAGATGAGAACAATTCTAAGAACCACGATCGTCACCCTTGCCGCGATCGCCACCCTCCTCGTCGGAAGTTTCGCTTCCCCTCAAGCTGCCGCTGCCTATCCGATTTTCGCTCAACAACAATACGAAAATCCGCGTGAAGCCACAGGTCGAATCGTCTGCGCCAACTGTCACCTCGGCGCAAAACCAACCGAAGCCGAAATCCCACAGTCTGTTTTACCGGATACTGTGTTTGAAGCGGTGGTCAAAATCCCTTATGACACTGCCGTTCAGCAAGTTCAAGGCGATGGCACCAAAGGACCGTTAAATGTCGGTGCAGTCTTGATGCTACCCGACGGGTTTAAATTGGCTCCGGAAGAGCGCATGACCGAAGAGCAAAAAGCCAAAGCTGAAGAACTCTACATTCAGCCCTACAGCGATGCTCATCCGAACTGGCTCGTCGTCGGTCCGATTGCAGGCGAACAGTATCAAGAGATTGCTTTCCCCGTGCTGTCTCCTGATCCCAACACCGACAAATCGCTACGATTCGGCAAGTACCCGGTTCAGATTGGCGGCAACCGGGGACGTGGACAGGTGTATCCAACCGGGCAAAAGAGCAATAATGCTGTTTATAACGCTTCCGCTTCGGGTCAGATTTCTGCGATCGACAAAACTGAAGAAGGTGGCTACAGCATCAAAATTACCGAAGAAAACGGTACGGTTGTAACCGAAGAAATTCCCGCAGGACCCGAATTGCTGATTGCTCAAGGGGACACGGTCAAGTCGGGCGATGCACTAACTAACAACCCGAATGTGGGTGGTTTTGGTCAAGTCGATAAAGAAATCGTGCTGCAAAACCCCGATCGAATTAAGGGACTCTTGGCGTTCTTCGCGATCGTCACGCTGACTCAAATCATGCTGGTGCTGAAGAAGAAACAGGTCGAGCGCGTTCAGGCTGCCGAAATGAACTTCTAAGCTTGAGCTTCAATTGATCAACTGGGGTGAGTACAACACTTGCCCCAGTTTTTTAATGAGATTCGTGTGAAAAACGCTCACGACGATCGTGAGTTGGTCTGATTTTGCAATGTCTAAAACCCTGATCCAACGGTTAGCGCTCTAGATTAGAAAACTCAGTTCCTACTACAAAAGCTTCAAAATAAGAGCGGCTGCTTATCCCTAAAATCGGCGTTGTTAAGTTAGCTCCAAAGTAGATAACAGTTCCCAATTTGGAACGAGTCTACTTCGTTTTAGCCAATCAAGCCTCTTCAATCAAGCCAGATTTGAACGAGCGATCGAGGGTTCCAAACACCAAAGATTTTGAATTTAGAATTGCTGGCATCATCTTACAATTTAACAACCGACCTCTCACTTGATCTACTTCAATTCTGCCCCTCTGCTTAGTAATTTAGTGATAATGAAAAGCAGTAAGTCTAGCCTCGGAAATGTTTGAATCTTTTTTGCCAGTCGAAACCGCACACCTTACAGAAGGAACCTCGATCGCACTCGCTCAACAAATTCGTCGATCGCCCATTCCCACTCGGTCAGAGTCGATCGAAACCGCTTATGTTCATCAAGGCAAAGGTGGCGTTCCTATCCTATTGCTACACGGGTTTGATAGCTCTGTGTTTGAATTCCGTCGATTGTTACCGCAGCTTGGAATAGAGCAAGAAGCTTGGATAGTCGATCTGCTTGGATTTGGGTTTACCGATCGACCGATCAATACCTCATTTAGCCCAGACGCAATCAAGACCCATCTATATGATTTTTGGAAAGCAAAGATTGATCAACCCGTGATTCTTGCGGGTGCATCAATGGGCGGAGCGGCTGCGATCGATTTTGCGTTATCGTATCCTGATGCAGTGGCAAAGCTGATCTTGATTGATAGTACGGGTTTTGCTCCAGCGCCTGCGATCGGGAAGTTTCTCATTCCTCCACTTGGATACTTAGCAACCCAGTTCCTTAGACAACCGAAAGTTCGGCGCAGTGTGAGCTTGAAGGCATATCATGATCCAAGCTTTGTGACCGAAGATGCTGAACTTTGTGCAGCATTGCATCTAAAGCTCTCTCGTTGGAATGAAGCTCTAATTGCATTCACCAAAAGCGGCGGGTATAACTTTCTGAGCGATCGTATTTCACAAATCCCTCAGCCGACGCTGATTCTTTGGGGCGACTCCGATCGCATCATTGGAACACAAGATGCGAACAAGTTTGAAAGCGCGATCGCCCAAAGTAAATTGATCTGGATCGAACAATGCGGTCATGTGCCACATCTCGAAAAGCCCGAAGTAACTGCACACCATATTCTTGAGTTTTCCACACAATAAACACAGTTTTTGTATGTCTTCGATCTATAAACCCACCAAAGCAGAAGTTCAAGCAGCTTACAATCAAACTTTGCCAGACATCATTGCCCCAAATCTCGATATTCTATTTAGCGGCATTAATCCTAGTTTATACAGCGCCGCAGTTGGGCATCATTTCGCCCGTCCCGGAAATCGGTTTTGGAAAGCCATTCATCTCGCTGGCTTTACCGATCGATTGCTCTCTCCGTTTGAAGATCAAACCCTGCTCGATCGAGGCTTTGGCTTAACCAACTTGGCTGATCGTGCGACCGCGAGAGCCGATGAACTGAATGCTGAAGATTTAGCGATCGGGCATCAAAATCTTATGGCAAAAATTCAGCAGTATCAGCCGAAGTATTTGTCCGTGTTGGGAATTAGTGCCTATCGAACTGCATTTAAACAACCAAAAGCACAAATGGGGTTGCAAAAGGAGCGATTATTCGACACCCTCGTTTGGGTGTTGCCCAATCCAAGCGGACTGAATGCCCACTATCAATTAAACAATTTGGCTGAACTCTATCAAATTCTGCGGCTGTCTGCGACTCAAACCTAATCGTTTGCGTTTAGATTTCCATCCGTCGATCGCGGCTCTGGTGATGGCGATGCGTTCTAATATTTATTCTGCTGTAGACCGTTGCCCAATGATGAAAAAACTTTGGAAGGTTGCGGCGAGTCTGCTAGTCATATGCTGGACTCCAGCAGATTCAGTGATTGATTCCTCTAGGAACGCAGGGTACTGTGCAGGGACAGAGTTTCAATCGCACGATCGCAGAATTAGAAAAGTTAATGCAGGTCATGCGGCAGCGAAGTCCGAAACTGAAAATCTCACTTGCAGGATTGATTTTTGCATCAGGTTCTGAAGCTTTGACTCAACAATTTAATCAGCGAATTGTTGAATGAGTTCGATCGCTTAATTCTCTATCTAGCGTAGCGATTCTTGTGAGCAATATAGTAGCTTCGATGTAAAATAAGACACACATGAGGGGCTGAATCCCAATGAGTCTAGAGAACAAAAAATAGCAAATCAATAGTTTGCATCTTTGCAGAAAGTTCTACCAAAAAATCCTAGCGATTCCAAGCTGCTCGAAATGAGATGTGACCCAAAAGGAATAGACAAATTCCTGCACCTAGAAATAGAATTTGCAAAAAGCTTCCGGCTGCAAAGCTCAGTCCGACTGGGATCAGAGCAGTTCCAAGCATCCACATCATGTAGGTAAAATTGCGTCGCGATCGTGATTCAAAATCCATAATTTTGCCTTGAGATCTTGCTTCCACTGTAGCCATTTTATCTTTCTGCATCCTGTTTCTTTCAGTAGATAATACCTCTGTCTCTCGTTAGAACTCTGATCTTAGTATTTTGTTCCCGTCAGATAAACTTGCAAATTTTCAAAGTTTAGCTAAAGATATGCTTATTAATGAGCTAGAGGAAGATGAATGACTGCGAAGCCGCTAGTTTCGGTTGTAATTGCTGCTTACAACGCTGAAGCATTCATCTCAACCACATTAGAATCGATTCTGGCGCAGACTTATCGTAATTTTGAAGTGATTATTGTAGATGATGGTTCAGACGATCGTACCGCTGAAATTGTGCGATCGTTTGCCGAAATCGACGATCGTATCCAACTGATCCAGCAATCTAATGCTGGAGTTGCCGCCTCACGAAATCTTGCAGTTCAGCACTCATCGGGCACATATATTGCGCCGATCGATGCGGATGATATCTGGTATCCAGAACGCTTAGAGAAGCACGTTGAATGTTTGGAATCTGCCAATTCGTCAGTCGGACTGGTCTACTCCTGGTCGATGTATCTTACCGAAACGGGCGACATAAAAGGCTACTCCCCGTTCGGTCAATTGGGCGCAGTCGAAGGCAATGTTTTAGCCATTTTGGTGTTCTATAACTTTCTCGATAACGCAAGTACAGCAATGTTTCGCCGTAGCTGTCTTGAGACAGTGGGTCACTACGATACTGAGCTTAAAACTTGCGAAGACTGGGATCTTTATCTTCGGATTGCTGAACAATACCAATTTGCGATCGTTCCAGAGTATCTGATCGGCTATCGACAGTACAGCGGCAGTATGTCCACAAAATGCACCACAATGGCACATTTTTATGAGCTAATCATGTCACGTATCTATCAACGGCATCCAGAGCTACCAAGTGCCGCACGGCGATGGGCAAACACCGCTTTTTACAACAATCTATTGAGCAAAAGCTATCTTGCCGGGGACTATGCTTTGATGTTTCGCTGGATTTATCGCAGCTTAAAAGGGGACTTTGCATTGTTATTGCGTCCAGGCGTTTACAAAGTTACCGTGGTGGCGATCGTCAAAACACTCACTCGTAGTGATGCAATTCCGCAAAGCGCTACGGTGCAGCGATCAGACAGCCCAGAAACGCTAAAACCGCCAGCTTCGACGTTTTGGAAACCCTACGATCGAGTCACGCTCCACCGCTGGCAGCAAATGTTAAAAACTACTCAAACTTAAAAACGGAGAGGGGGGGATTCGAACCCCCGTTGAGTCACCCCAAAACGCATTTCGAGTGCGCCGCATTCAACCGCTCTGCCACCTCTCCAAGTGAGTCACTCACCTGATCCAGTCAGACAATCCGCTCACCTAATATACTACAGGAACGAAGCATCCGGCTCATCAACTTCTAAACTCGTTCTGAAGCCTTGATTTTTCGACCATTGCAGCGCTCCAGTGGTTTCTGTCTGATAGATCTTCACTTGCCTTTGCTGCAATTGGTTCAGCGTTTCGGGATGAATCGTTCTGGAGTATGCGATCGCAGTTTTCGCCTGCATTTGCGCCAGCAATTTTGGATGTAACCGTCGCCCCGACCACCACAAAATCTCACTGCTGCTCAAATCCATTGCTTGTCGCTGATCAGCGTTGGGAGAATCTTTCAGCCATAGCCATCGTTGCTGACCAAATTTGAACTCGATCACCGTGGGTTGAATGCTGAGCGAATGAATCTCGATCGCGCCTGATTTAATCACTTGCCGAGCGGTAATCGGTAGATGCTTTCCTTTGTGCTGAATCAACTGCTGGACAGTTGCAAGATTAACCGCAGGCTGAGTTTTACCAGAAAAATCATACAGCGATCGAATCGGCAAGCTTGCTAAAATCGCGCTCCAACCCTCTGAAGGAGAAACCGCGATCGCCCAATCGATTTGATTCACACCTTCTTTTTGCAAAAATGGCAGCACGGTAAATCGCACCGCATCTGCATCACCACTATTGACTAAGCCCACTCGCCCATGATCTTGAATCACCAAGATTGGATCTTGTCCGACCGCGAGTGCCGTCACTTGCAATAAGTTCGATCGAACATACCAAGCCGGAATAAAGACTAAACTTAAGCCTGCTAGCAGAAACACCCACCACTGCCGCCGACATTGGGGTAAAATCCACGGCGCAAGAATCAACGCATACAATACAAACATCAACAGAATCGAGATCGTCCCGACCGCGATCGAGTTACCTGGAAGCTGACAGAAAAATTTCACTCCAACGATGAGCCAATGAGTCGGATAGTACAAAAGTGGTGATGCAAACTGTGCGGCTGGCGGAAACATTAAATTCACGCCAGCGCTAAGAATGCCGCCAATGCTGATATATGAAATCAACAAAGTCGAAGCAACATTTGCCAGAACACAATAGGGCGAAACCATGCCAAACGAGAAAAGCTGCAATGGCAACGTCCAGATTAGGGCTGCGATCGGAACTGCGATCGCTGGGACGATCAGCCCTGGCAACCAGTCCAACCGCTTCGAGATCGCCGGAACCGTTACCAATAATCCTAAAGTCGCTAAAAAGCTAAATTGGAATCCTAAGCTCCAAATCCAGATTGGATTAACGATTAGCAAAATGATCGCAGCGATTAATAAAGATTGCAACGGTTTTATCCGTCTTTCAAACCAGAGTCCAAACAAAACTGCAAATCCCATTAACACCGCTCGAAATACAGCAGGCTGCATCCCGGTTAATCCCATAAATAGGATTAATCCTGCCGCTCCGGTTCCAAACTGTGCCGCTTTGGGAAGTCGCCGCGTCAATGCCAGCAGCACTCCTAAGATCAGTGTCACTTGAAAACCTGAAGCAGCCAAAGCATGAGCGAGTCCAATTTTGCCAAACGAATCTTTAATGTCAGCCGGAATATCAACAACGCGCCCGCCAATCACCATTGCGCTGACGAGCGATCCTTCTGCCTCGCCTAATTGACTGATTTGCGATCGCACAATTTTTTGCTGAATCACCCACCATCCCCAACTTGGTTTTTGGTCAGGATTCAGCCGCCGAATTGAGCGACCTTTTAGCCCTGCAAAACTACCCTCTTGCGCTAAATAGGTTTGGAAGTTGAACCCACCAGGATTCATTTTCGATTTGGGCTGATAAAGACTTCCGGTAATGGCGATCGCTTGTCCCGGATACAACGCTTCTCCATCTCCTTTCGGCAACGTAACGTAAAGCTTTCCGTCCGCTTTCTGCGCTCCAAACGCCGCTACATTTAGCCAAATTTGCTGCTTGCCGCTCCGAGTCATTTTCGGCAGTTCTTCGACGGTTCCAGAAATCACGACTTCTTGCTTTTCCTGCGGCACAAAATTGCTAATGTCGATCGCGCTGGGCTGCGGTGTCCGAAACTGGAGATAAAATCCTGCCGCAAATCCGATGAATCCCGCAATGATCCAAACCTTGGCGATCGTTCGTCTTGACTTTAATCTTGGCAATACGATCGCGGCAATTAGGCTACAAATTAAACCGATCGCACCGCCAAATGGAACGGCTGTCATCAACAATCCCACCCCATACGCCAAGCCACAAACGATCGCAGTTCTAGAACTCACGCTTTTCTCTCTGGTTCAAAATATGACCTAGAGTTCCCGTCAGTCCTCAACCCAAACAAACCCAGACAAAAAGGAGTCAGCGATCGCCAACTCCTTCTAAGTTCACCTCAGTTTCGATCGATAAGCCATTAGATCGATAAGCCAAGATAGATGCCGAAAACGGCGTGAAGGATCAGAATGCCCGCGATCGCAGTGCCCAAGTAAGCGTGAAAGACGCGCAAACTAGGCTTACCACCCCCAAACCCAGCCAGCGAAATTGCTCCATTCAAGTACAGCAATCCTAGCCCCACCATTCCGGTTAAGAAATGCGGACTCTCCAAAATCGGTTGGTTTTGCATCACCAGCGATAACACCCCGCCAGTTGCACCTAACGTCATAAACAGCACGACCCAGGGCATGAGTTTTCGGTGTTCTGCCCGGTGCTTTAGCCCGACTTCTTTATCGTCTGCCAATCGTCCTTGCCAACCCGCCCACACTGCATAACCTCCCATCACAAAGACAACGATGCTCATCATGGCAGGATGTCCCCAATGCACGATCGGTTGCGGCACGTTTAGAGAGCGAAGAAACTGCCCGATCTGCTCCAACGTCAAACTCAAACTCTCGCCCATGTCTCTTTCCCGGTAAAGTCAACTACACAATTAAGCTTCGATCACCACTCGTAAGTTGCCTCGCTTTCTAGAAACGCGGCACGAAGTCGAAGATCCCGATCGCTCAAACTCCAGATCCAATAGAGTTGGACCTACTCTCAGATTCTTCAGTGCAAGATAGTTAATTGATTCTGGCAATGCTGGATCGATCACCCGCAGACAGTTCCCAGGAGCATCCGGAACCAGATTGACAATCATGTGAACCAATTGGAAAACGCTTCCTGTTGCCCAGGCTTGCGGCGTACAAGCTACTGGATATTGAACAGGCTCATTATCTTCGGTGCGATCGTAGCCACAAAACAACTCTGGGGGGCGTTGATAGGGTTGATGGCGCGTCATATCGAGCAAGCCTGTACATAATTCCAGCGCTTGATCAATCAAACCAAGCGATCGTAGCCCGATCGCAATCAGCGTATTGTCATGCGGCCACACCGAGCCGACGTGATAGCCCATTGGATTGTAGGCAGGCGATAGACTACTCAATGTCCGAATGCCCCAACCATTGAACATATCAGGCGCGCGAAGCCGTTCTGCGACGCTATAAGCTTTCTCTGGCGTAAAGATGCCTAAGTTCAAACAGTGTCCCGGATTGGAAGTAATGCTATCAACCGGATTACCCTCCCCATCAAGTGCCAGCGCACAAAAATCTTGTTCCTCCAGCCAAAAATCTCGATTGAATCGAACTTTGAGTTCCCGCGCTTCTTCTTCCCACCGATCGGCAAGATCGATGCGCTTTTTCATCCGCGCAATTTGACTCAGGCGAATTTTGGCTGAATAGACATATCCTTGCACCTCACACAGCGTAATTGCACCTTGCGCCAGTTTGCCTTTGCGATCGACAATACAGTTGCCTGAATCTTTCCAGCCTTGATTGTCTAAGCCACGCTTTGATTTGCGCTCATAGCTAAGATAGCCTGTTGCTTTCAGGTTGCGATCGATCCATTCCATTGCAGCGAGGGCATTGTTCCAGAGGCGATCGAGCGTCTCGTAGTCGGCTGTCCAAGAAAAATATTCGGCATAGAGCATCAGCCAAAGCGGAGTCGCATCAACGGTTCCATAATACGGCGTGTGCGGAATTTCTTGACACCGCGCCATTTCTCCAAATCGGATTTCGTGCAGAATCTTTCCGGGCTGCTCTTCGCGCCATTCGTCGTCTACTTTGCCTTGATAATGCGCCAAGATCGTTAATGTTTCCTGGGCGATTTGGGGATCAAGCAATAGAATTTGAGACGCTGCGATGATCGAATCTCGACCGAACAAAGTCGAAAACCACGGAACTCCCGCAGACAGCGCTTTGTTTTTGCCAAACGTTTGTCTGAGTAGATAAACATCTTGTTCAGCGCGTTCGATCACGCGATCGAAGTTCGTTTTCCCGGAGCGAATCTGCGTCACCTGATGCTGCCAGGTTTGTTCTTCGGCGGATTCTGCGGCTTTTGCCTGAGAGAGAGTAATCGGAGCACTCACTTTTGAAACCGGGCGACCATTGCTCAACGGCTGGAGGCGATAGCCGAGCTTCTGCGTTTCGTGGGACTGTAAGTTCAGTCGCCAAATCGCGGTATAGCCTTTCAGCGTATCCGGCTGACAGTGAACGAAATCGATGCGGGACTCCAAAATCGAACCATCCAACCCTTGATAAGCCAGGGTCAGTTCGATCGGGGGCTGTCCCGTTTCATCGACGGCAACAAAGGAGTCAACACTATCGATATCGGTCGATTCAGAAGGTAAACGTCTGAGCAATGTGCCGCGATCGTTGCGCGAAAATCCTCGCACTTCAAACAGATCAATAAAATCTGCCCCAAAGCTTAAGCTCAGTTCAAACTCGATCGCGTCGGTACTATAGTTCGCAATTTCGATTTCTTCAAACAATCCGCCATTCAGAACGAGTTCGCGCTTGATTCCGATCGTTTCGGCAGGAATGCGATCGTTGAGGCGCGGATTGGTACACAGCACCGAAAGCACAAACCCTTTTTCGGCAGTGCTACTCAGCAAAGTCGGCGATCGTCCATCGATCTGCAACTCTAGCCGATTGAGAAAGCGGGTATCGTGGCAGAACAACCCTAAACCACTACTGCGCCCTTCATCCGATGCGCCGCCGATGTTTCCAAACGTATCGCTTAATAAAAACAGATCGTCATCTTTCAGCGTCAAAATAGGCTGCGGGCGTTCGCTCAACATCGATGTCCATTCGGGGAGCGGAAGCTGATGGGCAGGGACGAACTTTCTACCGTCGAGTTCAATGATTTCCGAGGTCATTGGGCAATGTCTTGTGGGCGATGGGGACTACAATGAAAAATTTGTTTAAGAACCAAAATGAAGGATGAATCGTATCCATCTTAACGATGAAGCGCTCAGTATTCTAAAGGTTTCTAATTCTATCTCGTTTATTTTTGAGCGATCGTCCTGATTCTAGTGAATCTTTCTCGTTGCTTGGAAGATCAGGACTGCCTAGTTTAGAAGTGCAAATAGGGGCGAAAAGCGCGATCGTTTTTCTCGCTTTGCAAAGCAATGATAAATCTCTGTTGGAAAGCAATGTTGCAGCATTCCCAAACGTGGTAGTATCCCAAATGCCCTAGATCAGCATTTTTAGCGTCCTGATGGTGGTTTGTTTGCTGCTTTTCGGCGGAAGCTCCGCCTAGCCATCGGCAACGAGAAAGCAGGTTTATTTTATTTGATCCTCTAGGTTGTTCACTCTACATGACACTGCCATATTCTCACCGTCGAACGAAAATCGTTGCCACGATCGGCCCTGCAACCAGTAGCCCCGAAGTCTTACGCGCTCTGATTGAAGCCGGGGCAACCACACTGCGCCTGAATTTTTCTCACGGCACACACGATGATCATCTCCGCAGCATTCGCCTGATTCGACAAATTTCGTTTGAACTGAATCAGCCTGTGGGCATTTTGCAGGATTTGCAAGGACCTAAAATTCGCTTGGGACGATTCGAGCATGGCTCGATCGTGCTGAACAAAGGCGATCGCTTCACGCTCACAAGTCGGGCTGTTGCGGGATCGCAGACAATCAGTTCAGTCACATATGATCTACTTGCCGAAGAAGTGCCTGAAGGGGCAACCATTTTGCTAGATGATGGCAGAGTTGAAATGCAGGTTGAAGCGGTTGATCGAGCGGATCGATCGCTGCATTGTCGCGTCGTCGTTGGCGGACCGCTTTCTAATAATAAAGGGGTAAATTTTCCCGGCGTTTATCTCTCAATCAAAGCGCTGACCGACAAAGATCGTAAAGATCTCGTGTTCGGACTCGATCAAGGAGTCGATTGGGTAGCGTTGAGCTTTGTGCGAAATCCGCAAGACGTGTTGGAGATCAAAGAACTGATTGCGAGCGCTGGAAAGTCGGTTCCGGTGATCGTCAAGATCGAAAAACACGAAGCGATCGAGCAAATGGAAGCGATTCTCTCGATCTCGGATGGTGTAATGGTGGCACGCGGAGATTTGGGGGTTGAACTGCCTGCCGA
>DATJEM010000060.1:0-3436 GCA_035496615.1 Leptolyngbya sp. | reverse complement strand
TTGAATCAAGACTGCTCTAGCGTTTTGCAAGTATTTAAGATTCGCAGGTCGTTTTGACTGATCGTAGAGATGCGATGCAGTCCTTGAAGATCAAGGCTTGAGGCTGCGCCACCTGTAGAGGCAGCGATCGAAACATGGGGTTGCATCGCGATCGCAACGGGATAGCTTTCCCCAGAATAGGCTTCCGTCGCGGTTAGCTTCAACTGTCGATTGCGAATGCTACCAGTGGCACAATCAAACGACGATCGAGGCGCGTACAGTGCCCCAACAATATCACCGATATCACCTTGCTTAAATTCAACAATTAGATAGGTCTGACCAATTTGGTTCGGCTGAGGAGATTGCCCATACAGACGCACATTATCGGGAACTTGGGGCGCTAGAGTGCTAGCTTCAGAAGAGAGATCAACCCCTGCCCGGACGGGTTGAAGTGGATTGGATCGGGTAGATTGGGACGCGATCGCAGGCGCAAATCCCCCGCCGCCAAGCCCCGCAAGGATAAGTGAATAGACACTGGATTCTATAATTCGTCGAAACATATATTGCTCATTAAAAGATGATCGTAAGCAACACTTTATCGCTCCACTGTTAGAGAACTGGAGGGAAATCGAAAGGATTTCGGAAGGAAAGGGTTTTTCTCACCGCTCTCAATCAAAGTTAAAATACTTAAAATAACTTAACGTTTATTCGATCGCTGAAATTCTATGGAAGACTCCTTACCCATCACCGTTTTGATCAGTACAACCGTTGTGGTTGGCATCGCGGCTCAGGTCTTCGCAAAATGGGCGCGGATTCCGAGCATTGTTTTTCTACTGATCTTTGGCATTCTTCTAGGTTCTAGCGGAATGGGGTGGATTGATCCCTCGCTGTTAGGAAGCGGCTTAGAGGCGCTCGTGTCGCTAGCGATCGCGCTCATTCTATTTGAGGGAGGGCTGAATTTAGAAATTCGGGAGTTGGGCAGTGTTTCTCTCCGCAATTTGATCACGATTGGAGTAATGATCACCTTGTTGGGCGGCGCGATCGCAGCCCATGTCTTTAGCCACTTTTCCTGGACGACTGCGTTTCTCTACGCCTCCTTAATTGTCGTGACCGGGCCAACCGTTGTGACTCCCTTACTAAAGCTGGTGGGGGTTGACGAGCGAGTCGCGACCCTTTTAGAAGGGGAGGGCATTCTCATTGATCCGATCGGCGCGATCATCGCAGTGATTACCCTCAGCGTGATTTTAAGCAGCAATGATGTGCCGCTCGTGTTGTCTGAACCTGCTATCCCCCTGCTGGTCTTGAAAGGACTCGTGCTGAGACTAGGCATTGGTGTGACGATCGGAGTGAGCATTGGGGCAGTGTTGAGCCTATTGCTGAAACGCTCTCGATCGCTGCCGCAAGAACTGAAAAACTTGGTGGTCTTAGCCACAGTATGGGGCGCGTTTAGCTTGGCGCAGGTGCTTCGGAGTGAGTCAGGCTTGTTAGTTGCGGTGTTAATCGGCATGATTTTACGATCGGCTAACATTCCCGAAGAACGGCTGATTCGGCAGTTCAATCAGCAGTTGGGTATTTTGGCGAACTCCGTGCTGTTTGTGCTGCTGGCGGCTGATCTGTCGATCGCAAGCGTGTTTGATTTGGGGTGGGGAAGCGTCTTGACCGTGTTGGCATTGATGCTAATTGTACGCCCGATCAACGTTTTGGTCTCTACTTGGAACCGCGACTATCGTTGGCAACAGCGCGTGTTCCTGTCTTGGATTGCGCCCCGTGGCATTGTTGCAGCTTCGATGGCATCGCTGTTTGCGGTTTCTTTGACCCATGAAGGAATCAGCGGAGGGGATACAATCAAAGCACTAGTATTTCTGACGATTTTGATGACAGTTTTGATACAAGGACTGTCTGCGAGCTGGGTGGCTGGATGGTTAGGACTGCGGACAAGCCAGATCAGAACCGTGATCGCGGGGGATAGTGCGTTGAGTCAACTGCTCGTTGAGATCCTTCAGCAGAAGGGAGAAAACGCCGTTCTGATTGATTTGAGCGATCGTACTAGCCAGGCAAAGCTCAATGATATTCCAGTCATTAGTAATCAGCTTGATTTGGAAGAGCTAGAAGCAGAAGGCATCGCTCCACTCAGTACTTTTCTCGCCATGACTGACAATCCAGAACTGAATGGAATGTTAGCGCAGCGTGCTCTAGAGCTATTTTGTCCTGATATTGTTGCGACCCTCTCCCAGCCTTCGTTCAATAGTCGTGAGAACCCAAGTCTTACCACCATGGGAGTTCAGATTGCTTTTGCGCCGCAGGTTCTGCTCGATCGATGGGAAAAATCGCTTGATAAAAATGAGTTGCAGATCATTGAAGTCGTGTTGCAGTCAGACAACTTTGCAGCACAACAGGCAGAGCTAGAATCTGCGATCACAGCGGGTGAGATGCTGCCACTGTTAGTTGAGCGATCGAACCAATTAAAGCTTTTCCTCGTACACGAACCCTGGCAGGTGGGCGATCGGATGACTTTGTTGTTAGATCAGTCTTTAGCAGCTAAAGTCCCCGCTCTGAGCCAAACTAACTCAACGGTTTTACTCTTGCCGAGCAAGGCATTATCCGAACCGGTACTGCAATAAAAAACGAAGGCTTTCATCAGCGTTTCCGCCGGACTGAACGCCCTCGTCTGCGATTTTAAACCTACAGGTTTGTTGACTAGCGAGACATCCTTTTAGGCTGTAGCTGTACCGCCTCTTCAACACTTTCGCTATGTTGACCCGTTGGCTCTTTCAGAAAGAAGGCACAGAGGCTTGCAACAATCAAAGCCACCACGCCAAGCATTTGAAAGAAGAATCGATCGCCACCGCCGCCTTCCGGCAAAAAGCTATAAATCGTCAGGTAAGCAACCGCTCCCACATTCCCATACGCTCCCACGTTTCCGGCAATCTGCCCTGTGATTCGGTGTTTGATCAAAGGCACGATCGCGTAGGTTGCTCCTTCGGCTGCCATCACAAAAAAAGATGCTGCCATAGTCATCAACACGACCAGCGGGAGTGCGATTTGTCCCAAGCTGCTAAAGATCAGATAGCCAATTCCGGTTCCCGCCAGCATAACTGCCAATGTCCATTTGCGACTTCCAATTTTGTCTGAAATTAAGCCACCCCCCGGACGAGCGACCAAGTTCATGAAAGCGTAAGTGCTTGCAACCGCGCCCGCGACTGCTGCGGTGAGCGCAAAGTTTTTCTGAAAAAAGGTGGGTAGCATAGAAACCACGGCTAATTCAGAGCCAAAACAAGCAACGTAAGCCAGTTCTAGCAGTGCGACTTGAGAAAACTTGTAGCGATCGACGGCTGCATACCGCTTTCCACCTGTCAATAGCGCTTTGTTTGCCTGAAAGATGCTGTAAGACTGAAAGAGATACAGAGCAGTCAAACCAATCAAGATGAAAGTTAGCGTAGGTGTTCCAAATAAGCCA
>DATJEM010000059.1:0-7299 GCA_035496615.1 Leptolyngbya sp. | reverse complement strand
TACTGCCGATCATGCAGTATGTTCACAGCCATCAGGTGATTCATCGCGATCTAAAGCCAGCGAATTTGATTCGTCGATCGCAAGATTGCAAGCTCGTTCTCATTGACTTTGGCGCAGTGAAAAATCAGGTCAATGCGGTGAGTAGTGTGTCGGATCAAACGGCGCTTACGGCATACGCGATCGGTACTCCCGGTTTTGCCCCTCCCGAACAGATGGCGATGCGTCCGGTGTATGCGAGTGATCTTTATGCGATCGGGGTCACTTGTCTTTATTTGCTCACCGGAAAATCCCCAAAAGATCTCGATTACGATCCGGCAACGGGTGAATTGCTCTGGCACAAACAAGTTCACATCAGCGATCACTTTGCAGGTGTGTTGAAAAAGATGCTGGAAGTTTCCGTGCGGCACCGCTTTCAGTCTGCAAATGAAATTTTACGCGCATTGGACTTAGAGCCGTATCTCGATAGCTTGGCGAACAGTATGAATAGTGTCACGACGCGACCCATTGCCAAACGCGAACCTGATTCGCAGCCGAGTTCTCCTGCCGCTCGTGCCGCGATGGCGATCCGGGCAAGAAATACGCGATCGGAGTCCACCAATCTTCAAACCGGAGCCTCCCGAAGTCCAGGGATGGCAGCGCGACCCGCACCTCGCGATTCTGGAGGACGAACGAGCGGAACGACCGCAAGTAAACCTCAGGCTAAACTCGATGTCATGACGCTAGAAAATCTCTATACCAAAGGAAAACGCGATTTTGCCTCTCATGACTTTTCTGGCATATCAGCCCCCAGAATCAATTTATCGGGCGCAGTGTTTCATCAATCGAACCTCAAACAAATTAACTTACAAGGTGCGAACTTATTTAATGCAGATTTTGGCAAAGCAAGCTTGAATCGATCGAACCTCAGAGATACCAATCTGGCGCAGGCGTATCTGAGCAACGCGGATTTGGAGGGCGCGGATTTGCGCGGAGCCGATCTGACTCAGGCATACTTGCTCAATGCGAATCTACGCGGGGCGAATTTGTGCGGCGCGAATTTAACCGGAGCCAAGCTAACCGAAGAACAGTTAGCAATGGCGAAAACAAATTGGTTGACGGTGAAACCAAACGGAAAGAGAGGCGCGTTTTAAGCAGATCGCAGACAAGGTGCGATCGTCGCTTTTACCGATCGCGCGAGTGACTCATAGTCATATCCGCCTTCGAGTCCAAACACAATCCGCCGAGTCACCTCCAAACAATACTCGGTGAAGATTCGATAGTCCTCTGGTTTTAGAGAAATTCCCGCCAGTGGATCAGCGCGATTGGCATCGTATCCTGCACTCACAATCAGTAAATCGGGCTGAAATTCGCTGAGAAACGGGATCACTTTCTGCTCAAACAGGGGTTGATAGTCTTCGATCGTGCTTCCCGCTGCCATCGGCAAATTCAGCACATTCTGATACCGTCCTGTTTCCGCCGGATGTCCTGTACCGGGATATTGAGGCGATTCGTGCAATGAACAGAATCGGATTTTAGGATTCGTTTCGACGATCGCTTGAGTACCGTTGCCATGATGGACATCCCAATCAAGGATACAAACGCGATCGAGTCCCTGTGATAGCGCATGATGGGCTGCGATCGCGGCATTGCTGAACAAACAAAATCCCATGCCTTCATCGCTCACCGCATGATGTCCGGGTGGACGGGCTAGGACGAAACAGGGTTCACCCGATGCGATCGCCCAATCAACTCCATCCATCCAAGCATTCACCGCCAAGAGCGCCACTTCAAAACTGTGGGGTGAAACGATCGTGTCGCCGTCAATTTTTCCGCCACCGCGATCGGCTAACTGGCGGACTTGTTCGAGATACGATCGATCGTGAATGGTTTGAATCAGCGGTCGGGGCGATCGAATTTCAACGGGAGTCGGCTGTCTCCATTCCAATCGATTTGCCCAGGGTGCAGACTTCAAGGCAGTGTAAATGGCGGTTAAGCGTCCAGGATTTTCGGGGTGAAAATGTCCTGTGTCATGAAGCAAAAATTCATCGGCATAGATGACCGGAAACATAGGCGGAATCGAGGGAGTGAGAAGAGTAGATTCTTAAGTTCTCAATATTTAATGATAGTGGTTTGATCTGCGATCGCAGATAGATAAGGCGAACATCATTCAATGCCCGTGCTATCTTGTGGCAATCTCGTTTGGGAAAAAATATGAGTGAATCGGGTCTGCGGGTTTTTGGCAGAGTAATTCCGCTTTATGTGCAAATTCTGATTGCTTTAGCGGCTGCCGTATTGCTAGGGATCGCGCTAGGGGCAGGCAATCCGAGTCCGGCGAATGCTGAATTTGCCAACAAACTGGTGATCCCCTGTAAGCTAATTCTGAAGATGTTGAGCGCGTTAGCAACGCCGCTGATTTTATTCGCAATTCTGAATTCTTTCCTCAAGACCAGTATACCGGGACGGACAGGGCGACGCTTGGCGTTTTTGCTGCTGACAAATACGATCGCGGCAATCTTGATTGGGTTATTGGTGGCGAATATTGTGCGCCCAGGTTCGTGGGAAAAGTTTGGTGATCCAGGCGGTAGCGCTGCTTTGAGTAAGAGCTTTGATCCGTGGGGACTGCTGCAAGAGAGTGTGCCGGAAGCCGTGCTGCAACCTTTGGTCAATAACAATGTGATTCAGCTTTTGGTGGTGGGATTAGCATTTGGTATTGCCATGCGGGCGATTAAGACGGAACTGATGGAACAAGGCAAAGGTGAGGTGTTTCAGCCGATCGAGAACGTCATTTCGGTGCTGTTTGATACGGTGATTCGGGTGTTGACGTGGGTGATTGCGCTCGTGCCGATCGCGGTGTTTGGCATCGTTTCAAGAACGGTTGCAATTCAAGGATTTTCACCTTTCAAAGCGCTGGCAATCTTTATTGTGGCTGTGTTGTTGGGGCTGTTTTTTCAAATGTGCTTCTATCTCACTCGCGTTAGTTTTGGCTCATGGGTGAGTCCCAGACAGTTTTTGAGCAGCGGTGTGGATGCTTTTCTGACCGCGTTCTCAACCGATTCTTCGACCGCAACGATGCCAGTCACTTATCGAGGATTGGTGAATAAACTGGGAGTGCGAGAGTCTTCGGCTTCGCTCGGTGCTTTGATTGGCGCGAACTTTAACAATGATGGGACAGCGTTGTACGAGTCAATGTCTGCGTTGTTTATTGCCCAAGTTCTGGATCTCAATCTGAGTTTAGAGCAGCAGTTTGTGGTGGTCTTGACTTCGATTTTTGCGTCGGTTGGGGCAGCAGGTATTCCTGAAGCGGGCTTGGTGACCATGACGCTGGTGTTTGGTGCGGTGGGTTTGCCGACCCAATATATTGCGATTTTGATTACGGTGGATTGGTTTCTCGATCGCTGTCGCACCGTCCTGAATGTGATGGGCGATATGACCGTAAGCTGCTTGATTGATGGCAAAGTGGCTCAGACAGTCGATCGATTAACCGATGAAGAGCTACCCGCTGCTTGAGTTAGCCGAGTAAAACTTGGGCACTGAAGTTCGGAAGCGCGATCGATAGCGTTCTATCTTTTACTTCGATCGAAGTTTCATCTGTCCAGTTTTGCCACGTTCCATCAGCGGGAAAATGATCAATTTCATAGTCTTCATAGCGACGATCGGAGAAGTTCAAAACCACTACCACTCTTTCCCCGGCATCGTTCCATCGAACATACGCCAAGATTTTGTTTTCGATATGTTCGTAAAAAAACTCAATATTGTCGCTGCGGAGCGATGATTTTTCGTGCCTGAGTGCAATCAAGCGTTTGTAGAACTCGAAGAGATCGCGATTTTGATCGAGCAACGACCAATCTAAAGGATTGGGTTCGGTGACATTTTGGGTTTTGTGAGTGGGCTGCCCGAATTCATCACCCATCCAGAGCATCGGAATACCGGGAGCCGTGAACTGTAGAATTGCGCCGAGTTTGACGCGATCGAAAGCAGCTTGATCAAAGATCCCAACATCGCCCAATTCCACGATCATATGCTCTCGATCGTGCGTTGCCAGATAGTTAATCACCGAACTGGCTCCGGCATAGCCTTGCTGTCGGGCATCGATCGCAGTTTTCAACTCATTTAAGCTGGATGATTCACCCGTTAGTGCATCTTTGAGAAAGTACCGAAAGCTTTCGTGCCAGCAGGCATCGAATACACCTTTGGGGGTGCAAATTTCGCTGGTATCTGGAATATGTTCAGCGATTTGATAAAAAGGCTTTTCAGTGACTTTAGTTTGCTCAAACAACCATCGAAAGAATGGCTCATTTGCAATTTGGCGCACCGCATCGTAACGCACTCCATCAATGTGATATTGCTCAATCCAGAACTGAACAATGTCACGCACAAAGTTCCAAGCTGGGCGAATCTGCCGATCGCGATCCTCGGTTTCGTAGTTCAGTTCAGGTCCCCAATAGTTGGCATCATCTTCAGGATAGTGTCGATCGTGGTAATACCAATAATCACGATCGATCTTTAACAATGGACTTTCTTCGTTTGTGTGATTAAAAATACAATCAATCAAAACTCGAATTCCCCGCGCATGACATTCATCGACAAAATGCTTAAAATCAGCAGGCTTACCGTAGCTACTTTCAATTGCGAAAAAATGTAGCGGCATATAGCCCCAACGATAGTCCCCGGCATATTCAGTCACAGGCATGAGCGCGATCGCGTTAACTCCCAATTCACTTAAATAATCTAGCTTTTCAATCACTTGCTTAAGCTTGGTGGAATCGGAAATCTCGGTTTGTTTGCCGCAAAAATCCGCAATGTGCATCTCATATAAAATCAAATCACGATTCGCAGGAAGGGGTCGATCGTCATGTTGCCAAACAAAAGGATCTAACAGTCGCTGTCCCTGCTTGACAATCGCAATGCCATTTTCCGTGGTTCGATCCATTTCAGTCAGATAGGGATCGTTCGTTTCAATCCACTGACCCTGCAACCCTGGGCTATTTGATTTCACTCGAAGTTTATACTGATAGCGATCGTCCTCAAGCTCAACTGTGACCCGAAAAAAGCCATCTTCACCTTTTTGCATTGGGATTTCCTGCCGCTCAGAAGCTGGATCAAATAGAATCAGATGAATCGCTTCATTGCGAGGAGCAAAGACGTTGAACTCGATCGGGCTACTCATGTTTTGTGGTAAAAGTGTATTGTCTGAGAAGTATGGATCGAGACCTCATTTCACGGCATCCGACTGCTGAAAGATTTGTTACGCTTGCCAAGCGCCCTTCAGTTGGATCGCTATCCCAGAAGAAAGGGCTTGGACAGTTCGCACACATAGTATTATTGAAAGACTGTTTTGTTCTGACCCGGCACTCTACATCTGCTTGTCCTTTCCAGACCTCACGGATACCCCATGAATGGCGAAGAAACCAATCGAAATTTGATTCAGCCCTCTACCCCGATCGACACCCCACCGAAAAATCCACCCCCTCGGTGGCGGCGCTATCTCGTGCCGGCTTTGATTGGACTTGCGATCGTCGGCGGACTCGGCTGGATTTTGTTCAATCGGCTAATTTTGCCGATCATGATTGCCAGTCAGATGAAAGCGCGACCGACTCCCGTACCGCTGGCAAATCCTAAATCAGCCACGATCGAAGATAGTTCAGACTATGCTGCAAGTCTAGATTCGCGCCAGTCCGTGACGCTGCAACCGAGAGTCGGTGGGCAAGTTTCAGAAATTTATGTGCGAGCCGGGCAGAAAGTCGAAGCGGGTCAGCCGATTCTTCAAATCGATTCCGCCCAGCAGCGTGCCCAAGTCGCGAGTCGGCAAGCCGCTACCCAAACGGCTCAAGCTGAAGTTGAGTCCGCACGAGCAGATGTCGATACCGCCAGCGAAAAATTGCGATCGCTCGAAGCTCAACGCGCCACCGCTCAATCGAATGTCCAACTTGCGCGACGAGAATACGATCGGTTTGCGGATTTGCAAAAACAGGGCGCAACCAGTCAGCAGGTTTTAGATCAGCGGCTCAACACCTTACAAGTCGCCCAAGCCGGACTAAGACAAGCCGAAGCCGACCTCCAAGAACAACGCGCCGCGATCGAGCGCACCAAAACCACCGTTACTCGCAACCAACGCGCCGTCGATCAAGCTCAGGCAAACACTGCCGAAGGAGCCGCACAGTTGCAGTACTACACGATTACGGCTCCCTTTAGCGGCACGATCGGCGACATCCCGGTCAAGGTCGGCGATACCGTGAGCAATACAACCCAACTCGTTAACATCACGCAAAATCAGCAGTTGGAAATCCAAATTCAAGTGCCGTTAGAACGCGCTTCGGCATTGAGGACAGGCTTACCTGTCAGGCTGCTGGATGATAAGGGGCAAGCGATACAGACTGGGCAAGTTTCATTCGTTGCCCCCAACGTTGATCCTGCGACTCAATCGATTTTAGTCAAAGCCAGATTTGCCAATTCAGGAAACTTTCGACCCTCGCAGTTTGTTCGCGCTCGCATCATTTGGGCAACTCGCCCAGGAGTTTTGGTGCCGACGACTGCAATTTCGCGGTTGGGAGGCAGGGACTTTCTCTTCGTTGCGGCTCCGTTTAATGCTTCAGGCTGCGATGCTCCTGCCCCTTCTCAATCTGGCGCAAAAGTCGAAATTGAACCCGATCAGCTAGTGGCTGCCCAAAAGCCGATTCAGTTAGGCAAGATTATCGGCAACGACCAGGAAGTTTTAGAAGGAGTCACCGCCAGCGATCGCATTGTGACTTCGGGCATTTTACAACTGCAAAACTGCGCGCCGATCGCGGATGCGGCGCAGCTTCAGAAATAGGCTCCATTCACCTTAGTCTTCCTCTAAAGGCGCTGTTTTATGATCCTGTCGATTTCTAATTTCTTTATTCAGCGCCCCGTTTTTGCAACGGTGTGTTCGGTGATCATTACGCTGCTAGGGATTGCTGTGATTCCGACGCTGCCGGTCGCCCAGTATCCAGAAATTGCACCGCCTCAAGTGAGTGTAACTTCGACCTACGTAGGGGCAAATGCGGAAACCGTTGAATCTACCGTTACAAACATCTTGGAGCGGCAGCTAAACGGAATTAATGGGGTCAGATACATCAAATCGACCAGTGCCAATACGGGAACTAGCAGCATTAACCTGACGTTCGATTTAGGGCGCGATCAGGATCTCGCAGCCGTAGATGTGCAAAACCGCGTTTCGACGGTGCAATCACGGTTACCCGCTCCGGTGATTCAAACAGGCGTTCAGGTTCAAAAAGCGAACAATAACTTTTTGTTAGCGATCGGGATTTACTCCGATCGAGACGAGAAGAAGAATCAAGA
>DATJEM010000058.1:0-6047 GCA_035496615.1 Leptolyngbya sp. | reverse complement strand
ATCTAGAAGCGGCTGACGTTTCGATACTTGAAAGTTTAGAGACTATATGATAAATCTCTATCCACCGCAAGAGAAATATTTTTCAACGTTTCCTAAGTCTGAATGCAGATTCGGGTAAAATTACGTGCCTAAGCTAAATTGATCAGACGATTAGGATGAGATCAAATAGGATGAGATCAAACCCATCCCCTAATTTGCTGATGCTGAACTCATACGGGTTGCAGCGATTCCTAAAACCGGAACTCGCGCCGTTTGCAGGGTATTTAACATTTGTCTGAGGTCTGCTTGCTCGGTGCTACCGATTCCCGCAACGACTAGCATTCCGTTGGTGTGAGTTGCTAGAAGGCTACTATCTGCGTAGCTCAACAAGGACGGCGCATCAAAGATCACGAGATCATACATCGCTTTGAAATAGTCATTCAACCGCTGCATTTTCTGGGAAGACAAGATTCGGGTCGGGTCAAGCGGCACTTTTCCGGCAGCCAGAATCGAGAAATTGGTTTGTTCTGGTGTCGGCTCATCTCTACCGCCGATCGTTGCCATCGCTTCTAGTCGTTGAGTCACATCTTGGGGATTCAAATTCTGTGTGACAAGTTCGGTTAAACCTGGCGCATCAAGGAGTCCCAACCGTTCTGCGACCTGTGGACTGCGTAGATCCGCATCAATCAGGAGAACGCGCTGCCCCATTGCCGCAGCAGCCTGAGCAAGATGAAGCGCTACCGTGGTTTTTCCATCTCCAGAGGTTGCCGAACTGATCACCAGCGATCGCACCGGATGATCGGTATTCAGCAAGCAAAGATTGGTGTACAGCGATCGAAACGACTCGGTAAAAGCAACTTCGCGAGTTAAATCCGCTGAACTGCGATCGACGGGACTCAACGAACGAGCAGTTGCTCCGCGCTGTGAGGGATTGGCATCGTAAGGAATCACCCCCAAGACGGGTAGCTTTGAGATTTTCCTCAAATCGCTAACCTGACGGATTCGATGATCTGAACGATCGACGAGCAGTGCCGCACCAATTCCCAACAGTAGCCCAATTAACGCCCCCAGAATCAAGTTGCGCTGAGGGGAGTCTTTGGGCTGGTCTGGACGAACAGGCGGCGTGATCAACTGCCAGGGAATGTCTTTTTGCGCCGCTTGAATCTGGAGCGTCTCGCGCGTGCCGAGGAGTCGGGTGAGGCTATCGGTGGCGACGCTACGTTCTCGATCGAGATCGGTGTACACTCGTGCTAGTACAGGCAATCGCTGCACCTCTCCATTCCAATAGGCATCGGCTCGATCTAATACCTGTCGCTGCGTTTCTAAGAGTGATAAATCCGTCCCGACCTTAGCAAGCTGGTTGCCCAAAACTCGCTGTGCTTCTTGACGTAATACGGGAACAAGACTATCGCGCTGCTGCCGCAACGCCCGCATTTCAGCCGAGTCTCCCTGAAACTGCGTCGATTCAGTGGCAGTTTTGGCATCGAGTTCCCGCAGTTTATTCAAAACCGATTGATAGGCACCATCAGCGGCTAATGCCGCTCTTGCGCCATCGCGATCGCTTAAGCTGCCATACTGCCGCTGTGCCTGAGCAATATCTTTGTCGTTTTGCAGTTTCTGCTGAGAAATTGCTTGAACCTGGCTATTTACCTGTCCGGCGAGTGTGTCCGGTGCAATAAAATTGTTTTTCTGACGAAAAGCCTGCATCTGTCGCTGCAAGCCGTCCACGCGCTGCCGCGTTTCTCCAATTTGTCGATCGACAAAAGCAATTCCATAGCTAAGATTGCTTTCTCGCTCTTTCTGACTGTATTTAAGATAGCCTTCAGCAAACTTATCGAGGATGAACTTAACCCGATCGGGGTCTTCGTCTTTGTATGTCACCTGGAGCAGCTTTGTTTCGCCGGGGCGCTCAATCTTCAAATTATTGATGACGCTCTCAACGCTTACGTCCGGATAGCGCTGTTGAATCTGAGCGACGATCGGTTGGAGCAGCTTCGGACTTAGCAGGACAGCGATCTGAGTTTCATAATCGATTCCTTCTTTTTTATTATCCGCAGTGTTGCTGACTGCGGCGAGAGGATCGCGATCCTGCTGATTTTGCACACTGACTGGCTCGACGAGAAGCTGGAATCCGCTTTCATAAGAAGGCGGCTGATTCCAAGTAATTGCCCAAGCAACTGTGGTGGTCGCTGCGGTGATACCCGCAATCAGCGCGATTCTTCGCCGCAGCGTTTCAAACAGCTTACCTGAGTCTTCCTCATCCTCGGCGGTGTCGATCTGCAACACATAATCGGGGGGAAGGGGAGATTTACCATTTTTTTCAAACGAGGGCAGCGGTGATTTAGTCTGATTTTCCATGAAAGCACCTAACGAAGAATCGAGAGCAAAATAAAAACAGGCTGAGAGACCAACCGCTTCACAGGTGAAAAAATACTTTAGTAATTCAGACTACAATCCAAATAGGAATCGGAAAGGTAGTACCTGAAGAACAGGACTCAAGACATTGCCGAGCGTGTCGCCTACCTTAGCGACACCAGAACGATCGACAACGAGAACATCGCCGTTTTGCAGCAATGGGTTGCCTTTTTCGTCGATGCCGCGAGTCAGATCGATCGAAACATCCCGACGAGTCACAGAACCATTCGGATTGAGCCGCACCAGTTCGACGCGACGGCGGTTTGCCTGGCGACTGAATCCGCCCGCCGCCAGCAATGCCTGATTCAGCGGGGTATTCATCGGCACATCAATCTGCCCCGGCTTAGTGACTTCTCCAACCACCGTAATTTTGACCGAACTCGGCGCAAAGCTAGCATCTCCGAGTTGCCTTGCCTCTTCGGGATTGAGCGCCAGCGCGGTCGGAATTTCGATCGTGTCGCCTTGCTGCAAGACCAAATCTTGATTCAGATCGCCCGACTTCAGCAGTTGCCACAGATCGACATTGATTGTTTGGGCAGTTCCACTGCGGGTATTGCGCCGGACTTTCACATCTTTCAGGTTAGCAAGCTGCTTGATCCCGCCTGCTTCTCGAATCGCACTCGAAAGCGTGGGAGTCTGATCTTTAATTGTGTACGGTCCTGGGCGAGCGACTTCACCCACCACCGCAATACTCACAGGCTGAGTCGAACTAACGCTAAAGTTGGCATCTGCCAATTGAGTCGCTTCCGCGAGATTGACTGAGCTTGCGGCTGGAATATAAATCGAGTCTCCATCCCGTAAGGTCAAATCCTGGCGAATATTGCCTGTCACGAACAATTCCCACAGATTTAGCCGAATTTGCTGATCGGCTCCAGAACGTCCAGGGCGACGAACAATCACCTGACGCGCATCCGCAGAGCGATTCATTCCGCCTGCTTCTTGAATCAGTTTGGTCACGGTGGGAAACTTGCCGTTTTCCCCAAAGGGCAGCGTGTAGGTTCCGGGTTTGCCCACTTCTCCCGCGATCGCGACGTTGAGCGGACGGGCAGTGGTCAAGCTGACATCGATCGTCGGGTCTTTGAGCAGACGGGTATATTTCGCAGTGATCGCGTTTTGAGCTTGACGAACGGTCAATCCGGCAACTGAAACACTGCCGACTCGATACAAATTCAGCGTTCCATTCACTAAGACTTGATAATCTTTGCTGTAATCTGGCAGGCTGAAAACCTCAACTCGGATGCGATCGCCAGATCCCAATATGTAGGAGTCGGTATCAGCAGTCTCGGCTGTGGTCGATCCGCTAGTCGCTGCGACATTGATCACAGCGGGAATCACAGCGGGGGCTGAATTTGGCGAAAGTGCGGGAGGGAGGGGACTGCTTTGGGGCAAAGTCGAATTGCTAACGAGAATTGGCAAAGGAGCCGAGGGCGTGGTTGCGATCGATTGAGGCGTTGATTGAGGAATCGATTGAGCTTTCGCGATCGTTTTGGCTTTGATTAATTGTCGATAAACGAAAGTGGCGGCATCGCCTCGCGTCACAATATCTCTGGGACGCTGTAGCGCTGTAAGCGCGCTTGATTGGGTTCCTGCCTGTTGGGTCAGGCTCTTGAACTGAGCATCGGTGATCGGTGCATCCGGGCGAAATGTGCCGTCAGCATAGCCTTGAATAATGCCCTGATCGGCGAGTGCTGTGATGCTGGCTTGAGCGCGGTGACCTTTTACGTCTTTGAACTCGGTCGGTGGCGCTGAGTCGGGCGGTGTCTGTACTGCGATCGGCGCAGCAGCGATTTTGGGCGGTGGCGGCGGCAGTTTTAGCGTTTCTTCAATGATCGAATCGATCGGCAGTTGATTGACATCGACGACTCGCAGTCGATTTGTTGAGACTTCAAGTTTGGGCGGTGCGACGATCGATTGACTGACCTCGACCGGGGTTTTAGGCAAGACTGGCTTCACGGTCGGCGAAACGGCAGGATTGGGAACCGTGGGGATTGAGGTGGAGGAAAAGAGTGCCTCTGGCTGAGACAGAGCGATCGCGCCGGGAAGGGGTGCCGCTGGGAGACTGCCGTTATTCTTGGCGCTGGATTTATCTGGCGGCGTAGCACTAGGGGTTTTCACATCAGAGCGAGCTAACTCTTGAGCGATGACCGCTCCAAAAGCACCCAAGGCGAGAAGGGATACACGAGTCGGCGATAACTTCAACTTCATAAGCTCATGAGGGGGTTGGACTCTGTGACATCAGAGTATGGGGTCAAAGATGCAGGCAGTTTTATGCTGTTTCTGATGCACACGAATACTGATACGGTAATCTTCCGGAGCAATCAGGATGAAATCCTCAATCTTGCAGAAACAATACCAATCATTTTTCAGAGCGATCGGTAGGAATACGGCGTTTAGAGAAAAAATTTCCCGGTTTACAACACCGTGCTGAGGAGAGAAAAACCGAATGCTTCAGTCGAGATCGATCGCGCTTCTCGGTTTGAAGGCTCGATCACGGACATGAGGCAGTAAGATCACTTACGTCTTACGATAATTCCCGGACTCGCTCAAATTAGATTGATTTTGTCTGCGTGATATCACGGTAAATTTTCGGTGTAGAAGGCTGCGTTAAACTGAATGCGTTAATTTGCGAGATTGACGCACTGATCGAAACGCACAAAAAAGTTGCGATGAAAGTGGTGATAAAAGTTGCAATGCTCAATGATTTGCTTTGAGGCACTGTGAAGCTGTTATGAAGTCTGGTCATCATTAGGAGAGAAATCGTGAAAAGAGGGTGGATCGCAGGAGTAGCCGTATTCGTCTGTGGAGGCTTGGGGGTGTGGTGGATTCCTTCTTTCATTTCTTCTACACCAGTTGCACCGAGAACCGCGCCCGCCCCGGTGTCTTCTACCGCTGCGATCGTATTGCCGAAATATCAACGCTATTCTTTGCCCAACAGCGAGATTCATACGGTAACGATCGCACCGCAGAGCCGATTCAAGGTTGCGATCGCGCTTTCTTCTGCCCTTGAAACCCTGGATCAATTTGCCAAATCTCAGAAAGCAATTGCGGTTCTCAACGGTGGTTTTTTCGATCCGAAGAATGAGAAAACGACCTCTTACGTGATCCAAAATGGTCAGGTGATTGGCGATCCGAAACAGAACGATCGATTAGTTCAAAATCCAGATCTCAAGCCCTACTTATCGCAGATTTTGGAGCGTTCAGAATTTCGGACATATCGATGCGGTGACAAAACAGAGTCTGCGATCGCGCCTCATTCAGCGGCAATTCCCAGCGGGTGCAACTTAATCGATGCGCTGGGGGCAGGGCCGCAACTATTGCCAAAACTGACAGCGGTTGACGAAGGCTTTGTTGATCAACAAGCGGGACGCGATGCGATCGGCATGAATCAGCGGAATGCGAGGAGCGCGATCGGCATCAAGCGAGATGGTTCGATCGTTTTAGTTATGGCAGCCCAACGACCAAACGCGCCAGATTCTGGAATGTCGGTGCAAGCAATGGTGAGTTTTATGCAGCGGCTTGGGGTTGAGCAAGCATTAAATCTCGACGGTGGCTCATCTGCGGGATTGATTTATCAAGATCAAAAGTTCTATGGCAAAGTAGACGAATCGGGGCGTTCTGTGGTCAGAGCCATTAAATCGGCGATCGTTGTGCAA
>DATJEM010000057.1:0-2734 GCA_035496615.1 Leptolyngbya sp. | reverse complement strand
CCAGCGGACTGGGTGCAGCCGTCCTAGCGATGTATGCGGTTGGGGCAATTCAGCAGCTTGAAGATGTCCAGTCAATGATTCAGATTCGCGATCGACATACACCCAACTTAGAGCTATCAAAGCAGTATCGGGAAGGGTTCGATCGATATCAGCGGCTTTACTATCTATTAGAACCAGAGTTTTCAAAGTCTACTGAACAATGACATCGCCAATCAAACGATAGTTAAAAGTCAATGAATCAAATTAAGTCAGCCGCTGTAACACACCCGATCGCTTTAATTCTCCCAGATCTTTTGTTCCTGTACAGAACAATACGGTTGTGATTTCCGCTTTAAGAATATCTATTAATAAATGCACTGCTTCTTCCGAATCATTCGCAGCTTGTAGAAACGGCAAAGCTAACCCCGCAAGATCGGCTCCTAGCGCGATTGTCTTCGCAATGTCCAATCCATTTCGCAAGCCGCCCGAAGCAATCAATGGAATCGTGGGCGAAAAATGGCGCACCTGAGTAATACACTCAGCCGTGGGAATGCCCCAATCTGCAAACGTCAGCCCCAATCGCCGCTGTTTTGGATCTTGAGCGCGTCCGCTTTCGACCTTTGCCCAAGAAGTCCCGCCTGCACCTGCAACATCGATCGCAGCAACACCCGCCGCAATTAATTTTTCCGCCATCGGTTTCGAGATGCCATTTCCAACTTCTTTTGCAATGACCGGAACGGGAAGCCGATCGCAAAGCTGCGCGATCTGATCAATCAAGCCGCGAAAATTGGTGTCTCCTCGCGTTTGCACAGCTTCTTGCAGCGGGTTCAAATGCAAAATCAACGCATCTGCCTCTAAGAGTTCCACCGCTTTTAAACATTGATCAATGCCGTAAGTATAGTTAAGCTGCACCGCGCCTAAATTAGCAAATAACAAGGCATCCGGCGCGATCGTTCGCAGTTCAAACGAATCCGCAACCGTTGGGTTCTCGATCGCGACTCGCTGAGAACCGACCCCCATCGCCAAGCCATACTCTTGAGCGATCGCGGCTAAACGATAGTTAATTTGCTTCGCCAAGTCTGTTCCGCCCGTCATTGATGAAATCAAGATCGGAGCGCTCAACGGCTTCCCTAAAAAAGCTGTGCGGATGTCGATCTCTGCTCGATCGAGTTCCGGCAAACAGCAGTGCGTAAAGCGATAGTGCTCCAATCCAGTCGTTGTCTCCTGGCATTGCACATCGTCTTCCAAACACACTCTTAGATGATCGGCTTTTCGATTTTGTGTTTCGATCGCTCCAGTCATACCCCTTCCCTTTCTGATCCTTTTACAAGCTCAACGCCATCGCGCCCATCGGTTTCTTGTAGGTACACCTTGATCATCTCTTCTTTAGCAGTCGGAAGCTGTTTTCCAATATAGTCCGGGTGGATGGGAACTTCGCGATGTCCTCGATCGATCAATACCGCCAACCGAATCACTTCCGGTCGTCCATAATCATTCACCGCATCTAGCGCCGCCCGAATTGTGCGACCTTTGTAAATCACATCATCGATCAGCACCACAGTTTTTCCAGTCAGATCAAAAGAAATCTCAGTTTTAGCCGGAGTGCGAACGCCGATCGTATCGAGGTCATCGCGGTAGAACGTAATATCGATCGCGCCCAGGGGAACCTGAATATTTTCTAAAGCATTTACCTGATCGCAGATCGTTTTTGCTAACGGTACCCCTCTGGTATAAATACCCAGTAGCACTAACTTTGATAAATCTCCCGATCGCTCGACAATTTGCGAAGCGAGACGATTCACCGTTCGGCGCAACTCTTCAGCAGACAAAATCTCAATTCGTTCTAGCGGCATCAGCGATCGACACAACAGTTTATAGCGTTAGCGTACAAGGAAACCCAAACTTTGGCTGCGCCAATTCGGTCACCTGTAAAAAGACAAATGTAAAAGGACGTTAAAAAAGGTTGCAATATTTGGAAAAAATCAGCGTAATCCGGGAGTTGACGCTACGTTTAAGGAGCCGCTCACTATTAAAACACCATGAATAATATGCACCGATATCGCCTATCTTGCACCCTCTCGTTCGGCGATATTTATGGTCAAATTATCGTTTGGCTGATCGTGATTTTCCTCAGCCTAGCCGCAGCCTTGGCAATGATGGGAGCGAGCCGCCCAGTGTACGCGCTTGCCACCGTTGGATTAATCCTTGTCTTGTCTCTCCCATTTTTGCTATTCGCCTTCGTGACAACGTTGCTCAACCACATCGAAATCACACAGCTCGATCCAGCAGCAGAAGATCGATCGATGCCCACTCCCACGGCACCCCGGCAAACGGCTCAAGCGTGATCGGTCGATCGGCTAGAGTAAAGATCTCTAGCCCCTTCTCTCTGCTCCCTTTTCGCAACTTTGCGCTATTGTTGAATCTGCTAACTTCGCCTTAGCCATTCAACCCTGCGAAAATTGTGAGGTAATCCCGTGACCGAACCCCGAAAAAATCGTTGGCTGCTGAATCTCGTCTTGATCATCGCGACGGTTGGCTTGCTGGGTGTGACGATGTTGCCCCTGATTACCTCCGCGATCAGCAGCAATCCCGAAGCCAATAAACCGAGTCCGAATCCGTCTCAAGCCGCCACTCCCCAAAAAGCCGATATTGAAGCGCAAGCAAGAGGCTATGAAGAAGTCCTAAAGCGTGAACCCGAAAACCCGACCGCTTTGCGTGGACTACTCGAAGCGCGACTGAAATTAAATGATGTCAA
>DATJEM010000056.1:0-2999 GCA_035496615.1 Leptolyngbya sp. | reverse complement strand
TCCAAGTTGGGTCTTCCAGTGGGCTTGGCTCAATCAAATGCGATACTCCTTCATAGAAAGACATGCCGCCACCGACTGCAAAAATCAAGATGGCAACAATCAGCGTCCAAAAATAAAGTTCCTGCCCATGTCCAAAGGGATGACTTTCATCCGCAGGGCGTTTACTCAAGCGCACTCCCAAAAGTAAAACGAACTCATTGCCAGTATCCACGATCGAGTGAATTCCCTCGGACAGCATCGCTGAACTACCTGTGATCCATGCCGCGATAAATTTAGTCACCGCGATCGCAAAGTTAGAAACGATCGCCGCGTAGATGGTTTTATTAGAGGAGCTTTTTGGCATTGAATCAATACTATTATGAGGAAAATATTATGAAGAACTGACGACGATCGACAAGTTACCTTGCAAATCCAGTACTTCCCACTCGGTCTGATCGCCGTTGCGCCAAAACTTCAGAGAAACGATCGCGCTGCCGATCTGTAAGTTTCTCAGTTCTAGATCCGGTAGCCAATCAGGGAGTACGGGTTTGAAGCTTAGCTCCTGCTTGGGCGCATTTGCACTGAGTCCCAGCATCGAGCGAATCAGAAAGCAAATCGAGCCAGCCGCCCAAGCCTGGGGAATGTTGGCATCCGTATAAGGCACAGGAAAATTATTGGATTGGCGCTCCATCCCGCCAAACAATTCGGGCATTCGTCCTGCTTCAAAATAGCTTGCAGCCGCAAAGATCCCTTCCGCGATCTGATTCACTCGATCGTGAAATCCATAGCGTTTGAGTCCAGCGGCAATGAACGAATTGTCATGCGGCCAAACACTGCCTAATTGATAGCTAATTGGGTTGTAGGCGGGATTTTGACTAGAGAGTGTCCGGATGCCCCAACCGCACCACAAATCCGGCTGGAATAATCGTTTTACTAGCAGTTCGGCGCGTTCTCTCGGCACAATTCCCGATGCCAATAGCTGACCCGGATTGGATGCGATCGCTCGAATTTGCTGCTTATGACAATCTAGCCCCAAACAGTAAAAGCCTTCCTCTTCCATCCAGTAGCGATCGTTAAACCGTTGATATAAATCATTCGCTTTATGGCGCAATTTCTTTGCTTTTTCGGGTTCGTTCCAGATTTCATAGAGTTCTGCGGCGCGATTCCAAGCATCATACACATATCCTTGGACTTCACAGAGCGCGATCGGAGGTTCTGCTTGAGATCCGTCTGCATGAACGATCGCATCTCCGGAGTCTTTCCACCCCTGGTTTTTTAGCCCGTCCGACGAATGGGTGAGATATTCAACAAAGCCATCTTTGTCAAAATCACCAAACTGATCAATCCAAGCCAAAGCTTTTTCTAAAGGCTCACGGCATCGGTCTAAAAGCGTGATGTTGGCGCTCCAGCGATAAGCTTCTGCTAGAGCAATAATCCAGAGAATTGTTGTATCGTTTGTGCCATAGTAAGGCGTGTAGGGGAGTTGATTGAGCGCTGTAAGCTCATCTTGGCGGAGTTCATGCGGCATTTTTCCGGGTTGAGCATCGCGCCAATCGTCGATCGTCGTTGCCTGAAGTTGGGCAAGCTTCACTAATGTCCCGTGAGCGAATTCGTGAGAGACTGCGACCGTCTGTAAACTGACTGTGACTGCATCGCGCCCAAACACTGCCATGAACCACGGAATTCCCGCCGCAGGCATCCAAAGATCTTGATCAGAGTCTTTAAAGCTAATTTGCAGGGCTGAGAGATCGGTCAAGGCTTGCTGATAGTATTCTGCGATCGCGCGATTTGAAGCGACTAACGTAGTCGCACAGGCGAGAAAATCGCTGCTGACTTTCTTTGCCTCAGTCTGATGGGGAACCACGCAAGTTCGATCGGGCAGAAAGACGGTTTCTCCTGCCACCGCAATAAAGTTAATGCAGGTATGCCAAGCCTGCCCCGGATCGAGCGCAACGTCAAAAATCAAGCGACCATTCGCATAGCGCGGCTCAGAACTAGAATGAGTTGGCTCGATCGTCAAACTGCGACAAAAAGAGCCGTTGTGATAGTTCGTGGTCAGCTTGTGGTCTTTCCAGACGGTTTCACTCTCGCCGCGAGACACAATGCTCTGTGCCTTGACTTCAAAGATATCAGCAAAGTCAGAGCGGATCGCCAGCATCAGTTGAAACTGAACGCGTGCGTGATGACGGTTCACAATATCAATATCTTCGTGCATCCCTTCACCGACATCGCGGCGGATGCTAACCATCAGGGAATTCGCGGGTAGTATTCCAGCGGCAGTTTTGATCGCGGAATTTGTGAATTGATAGAGGGCGCTGTGATGATTGATCGAACTAGAGGCTAGCAGAAGTAAGCGATCGCGGTTCAGCGAAACCTCATAATAAGAAATCAGTCGAGTATCTTGGACAAAGAATCCTTGTGCTAAAGTCTCGTCAATTAGCCCTTCGGAACTCGTCACTAAAAAGATCGCCCCATCATTGATGGTGATCTGTCCTGAGTTGACAAAAACTTTCGTTGGCATCTTTACCCGCCTGTCGCAAATCCTGGATAGAGTGTCATTCCGCCATCGACAAACAGCGTGGTTCCCGTCACATAGTCCGAATCGTCGGACGCGAGCCAAACCGCAGCTTTGGCGATGTCCTCGACGTTACCCACTCGATTGGATGGGATCAGGGTCAGAAGCTTTGCTTCGGCTTCTGGCGTATCCCAAGCTGCCTGATTGATCGGCGTTTTGATCGCACCGGGCGCAATGCTGTTGACTCTAACTTTGTGCGGAGCAACTTCTTGAGCAATACTTTGCATCATCATATCAATGCCGCCTTTGCTGCTTGCATAGTTGACATGACCCGCCCAGGGAATCACTTGATGCACCGAACTCATACAGATGATTTTACCTGCGGCGCAAGAGATATCGGGTCTCACGCCGCGCTTGAGAAATTCTTTCACGGCTTCACGAGCACACAAGAACTGTCCCGTCAGATTCACGCCAATCACCAAGTTCCAGTCTTCGATCGTCATAT